>CADBMM010000023.1 GCA_902795795.1 uncultured Lachnospiraceae bacterium
CGATGCCAGTTCCTGCTCTGTCCAGCTATCTTTTCTTTCATAGATATAAAGCATATCTTTCCAGTGCTCGTGCAATTTGTGGAAATACATATACTCCGACTCAGGATATTCGTAAGTAATAAAGAGCTCGTTGTTCCTGGAAGTGATCCTCCGGGATATATTGATGCCGGCCTGCTGGATCGTTTCCACAGCGCATACGAAATATGCAAATGAGTATTTGGCTTCATCATTATTGATGATCTCATCAGTTTTCATTGATAAAAGATGCATGGGACCGATCCCAATCTCAAATACTTCTTCCGGTGAAAACTGTTTTACGTCAAGACCTTTATCAATCATCCTTTTTACTATCATGATCAGTTCGGACTCTTTATGGATCGGTTTATAGGCTGAACGAACCTCCGGCATAACAGACTCCAGAGCTTTATCGATTTTTTCAAGCTCTTCGTCGTTTTTCATCTTTGCGTTGAGTACATCCATCTCTGCTTGGAGGCGGTGCATCTTCATTTCGTCAAGCATTCGTTCGTTTGTTTCACGTGCGATGTTCTGCGGATATTCTCCGCGCCACAATGCATATTCCTTTAATCTGGCATTTCTCTCATCGGCTGTATCTGTATCGGTGGACAGGCACCTCTGTCTCGCTTCATACCATTCTTCCAGGAAGCGGAGATAATCAGATTTTAAAACACCCTGAGGATTCAGAAGCGTTGCGCCGCTAAACTCCAGATAATAACCATCCGGCTTCTTAACAGGATGCAGCCCATGAAAATCTTCTATATCAAATAAAGCATGATACATCGTGTGATAAGGAAGCATATCCGCGTCAAACAAAGCGAATTCATCTAATCCGAGTGCCAAAGCTATATCCTTAAGGATTTTTTCGCGGGGTATTTTACGGTTCTTTTCATACTGGGCAATCCGGACATCAGCCGACGAAGCGGAGAATCCACATCTTATACCGAGCTCTTTTTGCGACCACCCACGTAGTTCACGGTACTTTTTGATTTTTCCCCCGATGGATCCGGGTGAAACAAATGATTCATCATCAAATAATTTACTTATATCAAAGGCCATATCAGCTTTTCCCCCGATGCTTAATGAATTATTAAAACACATTATATCAAAAAATATCTTACTTAAACTAAAAATTTCATTTTTTGAAAAATTATTTATATTAAACTATATAATTAAGACTTGACCTAATAGGTTAGACATGGTAGACTACGCATATGAACCTTTAAGGTTAGTGCCATATGAATGGAGGCTAAAATGATTACTAAAGAAGAAACCGCTTATGTCGGTCCGGAAGAAATAATGGAAAGCTGGGACGTGTCTAGAGCCACAGCATATAACATCATCAGAAGAATGAATGAACAGCTGCGAAAGGCACATCCGTCGGCGCTTATTATCGCCGGAAAAGTCAACCGTAAATGGTATGAGGAATCTTGCCTGATCAAACAGGAGAGACGGTGTCAATAGATGAGCGAATAAAACGAGCCCCATGACAGGGCATAAATAGGCATTCACAACTGAATACAGCATCCTGAAGGGGATATATGTTCCGGGGAAGCAGCGCGATGACATGAGCGTGCCAAGGTTCATTACACGCCGGTGTGAGATTCACGGGCAGGAACAGCGTCAGAGATGTGCAGGAACGCCAGACAAAAATATGTTGTACCAAAGTCGTAAACCATAGCAACTGAAGTCGTGACCAAGTCACATAATGTATCAAAAGAAAGGGAAAATCTATGGCAAATAAAAATACTTTATCCGAATACGATGATGTTCTGCGTCCTGAAGATATTCAGCAGATACTTCGTATCGGAAGAAACACCGTTTACAAATACCTTGCCGATGGGGAGATCAAATCTATCCGCATTGGAAACCAATACAGGATTCCCAAGCAGTATTTGATAGATTTCCTGTATCCACAGGGAACTGTACAAGTAGTAGGAGGCATGTAATTGGCAAGGAAGAAAAAGAACGGGCGTCGAGCCGAGGGAATCCAAGGTCGGAATGGCTGGCTTTATATCATTCGAACGCAGAGCGTCATAAAGGATGGTAAAAAGAGCTATGAGAAGAAATGGATTTCCACCGGATTAACAGATACGACGGCGAATATTGTAAAAGCTTCTGAAATGCGACGTGTTATTCTCTCTTCCGGTAACACGGCTCTCTCTGTCGATCGCGATACCACTGTAACGGAATACGTGGATCTGTTCCTTGCAAAGAAGAAGCGAACGGTCTCTGATACGACCTATTCCGGATATCACTACCGCGGGAACAGAATCAAAGAATTCTTTGGCTCAATAAAGGTAAAG
>CADBMM010000024.1 GCA_902795795.1 uncultured Lachnospiraceae bacterium
GCCGGTATCTCAATAGCCTTCTCGACCGAATCAACAAGCTTTGCGGAATGCTTGAGCACTTCGTTCTTTATGCCTGTCGGCGTCAGATAAGTGCTTCTTACACGCGCCGCCGCGATGTTTACGATCTGGATCTCAGGGCTTAAGTCAGCTACAACACCCTCTATCGTCGCAAGGCCGCGCACCAGCATTGTAAAGTTCGCAGGCATTTCTACCTTGTTCGTGCGAAGCACATCCATAAGCTCGGTGAAGAGCTTGGCCAGATCTATGCTGGCAAGGTCCGATGAAACATACTTGGACATGAATGCGCTGAGACTCTCGTAGAGCTGCGAACGAACAGGCCGTTCTTTATAGATACCCACCGCGTATACGAAATCTACCAGCGTAGCTATATCATTCTTGGAGATCGCAATTATCGCCCGTGTTATAGCCGCTTTGCTGACCTTATCTATGGTTCCGGTCATTCCGAGGTCGATCCAGACGATCTGTCCGTCGCGGATCATTATATTGCCCTGATGCGGATCGGCATGGAAGAAACCGTCGTCCATGATCTGCCGTACGAAATGATCAGCGATCTTCTCTCCGATCTCGTTCAGGTCATATCCCCGTTTTTCCAGCTCTTCGTGATCATCCAGGTTTATCCCGTTTATCGCTTCCATAACAAGGACTTTGTCAGTGGAATACTCCGGATAAGGTTTCGGGCATGTAGCGTATGCGACGTTGGCGCAGTTCTTGTAGAACTTCTGCAGGTTCTTCCCTTCGGTATTGAAATCCAGCTCTTCCTGAGTCGTCTTCCAGAACTCGTCGACCACTTCGCTTAAGTTCAGTCCCGATGCAAATGTGTTGGGGACGAACTTGACGATATCCTGCATAAGATGGACATCCTTCTCCATGATCTCATAGATGCCGCGCCTCTGCACCTTGACCACGACTTTCTCGCCGGTCTTCAGTGTCGCCCTGTGTACCTGCGCCATGGATGCGCTGCCAAGCGGTTTTTCATCCACATTTTCAAATATTTCATCGATCTTTTTGCCGGTGGACTCTTCGATTATCGAGCAGACAGTCGCATAATCCATAGGCTGAACATTAGAGCGGAGCTTTTTGAATTCTTCGCAATACTCCTCAGGGATCATGTCTGGACGCGATGATAAGATCTGACCGAGCTTGACAAACGTCGGTCCAAGCTCTACGAGCGCTTCCCTCGCCTTAGCCGGCGTACCTCCGATAATTACACGGTTCGATATAAGAGATTCTGCAATTTCCTTTGCGCGGGATATATTATCCGCTGCCCTTTTCATCTTGCCCATCAGTCATTCTCTCCGTCTTTGTTGTATTTCAGCTTCTCGTTCGGAATCGTGGTATGGCCGGTATATTTGGCGATTCTTTCGGAAAGCTTTTCAAAAAACAGATTGCTTCCCTCATCACTCTTACCGGCGTTTTCAAGGATCTGCTTTCCGGATGAAATAAGATCTTCGATCGGTTTTTTGATATCATCAAGCATAGTCAATTATCTCCTGATCGTTCAGAAAATACCTTTATCGGCAAGTTCCTTCTGCAGCGCATCTGCATCCTTGGTACGGAATACCATATAGGCGATACCGTCCTGTTCTCCGATAAGTGAATACATATATTCTATATCGATGCCGGCAGCTGCTATGATCTGCAGGATATCGTTAAGTCCGCCGGCCCTGTGCGGAACGCCGATGGCTACAACGTCTGTAAGCATCGCTGCAAAGCCCTTGTCCTTAAGGATCTGAACGGCTTTTTCACTGTCCTCAGCGATTATTCTTGCGAGACCGTATTCGGCCGTCTCGGCTATGTTTATGGCACGCATGTTTATATTATTTGCATCCAGTTCGGCAGTTATCTCCGCAAGCTGTCCTGCCCTGTTCTCCAGAAAAACCGTGATCTGGCTTATCTTCATAACTGTTCCTCCCTTCAGATCTTTCTCTTATCTATAACACGTACGGCCTTGCCTTCCGATCTTTCGATAGATTTCGGAGCGACAAGGTGGACCTTAACGAGTATTCCCAGCATTGCCTTAAGGGCAGCTACCAGCTCTTTTTCCTTCTTCTCGATCTCACCGAGGTTGTCGGAGAAGTTCTCGGGAGTCATCTCCACCATTACATCGATCGTATCGCTGTGCTTCTGGCGGTCGACTACGATCTGGTAATTTGCCTTGTAACCCTTATCGATAAGAACAGTCTCTATCTGTGACGGGAATACATTTACGCCCTTGACGATAAGCATGTCGTCGCTTCTGCCCTTGAGCTTGCCCATTCTGATATGAGTACGTCCGCATGAGCAGGGCTCATCGTTAAGTATGCACACATCTCTGGTCCTGTATCTTATAAGTGGGAACGCGGAATCCGAAAGTGCGGTAAATACCAGCTCGCCGTAGGTTCCGTTCGGCAGCTGCTCGAGGGTATTCGGGTCGATTATCTCGGCCAGGAAGTGATCCTCGTTGATATGCATTCCGTTCTGCTCTTTGCACTCGAAGGAAACGCCCGGGCCGCCAAGCTCTGTCAGGCCGTAAATATCATATGCCTTGAAGCCCAGGGTATCTTCCATGTCATGGCGCATCTCTTCGCTCCATGCTTCCGCACCGAAAATACCGGCCTTTAAATGGATCTTGTCTTTAAGTCCTCTCTCTACGATCTGCTCTGTAAGATAAGCTGCGTATGAAGGCGTGCATGCAAGGATCGTCGTCTGCAGATCCTCCATGAACTGCAGCTGTCTGTCGGTATTTCCCGAAGACATGGGCAGCGTCATAGCGCCGACCTTATGTGCTCCGCCGTGGAGTCCCGCGCCGCCGGTGAAAAGTCCGTAGCCGTAGCAAACCTGGACTACATCCTCTTCGGTGCCGCCTGCGGCAACGATAGCTCTGGCGCAGTTTTCTTCCCAGATGTCGATATCATCCTGTGTATAGAATTTAACGACACGTCTGCCTGTGGTTCCGGAAGTGGACTGGATCCTGACGACATCCTTTAACGGACGTGCCAGCATTCCGTAAGGATAGCATTCCCTTAAGTCATCCTTTGTAATAAACGGAAGTTTATGAAGATCTTCGATCCCCCTGATATCATCCGGCGTTACGTTTACTGCTTCCATTTTCGCGCGATAGTAGGGTACGTTGTCCCAGGCATGCTTCACCTGTTTGACCAGCTTTTCGCTCTGGAGCTTTTTTATCTCCTCACGCGGCATGGTCTCGATCTCTTTCTGGTAGTATCTTTCCATAATTACCTCCGTTAATACTGCCTTCCCAACAAGAATGCTTTTTTATTTATCTCAATGAACTTCTCCGGAACGCTCGTCTCTATGGTTTTCAGCCACTCTTCTTCGGAAAAATCAAAGTGATTCGAAATACGTCCCAAAAGGACCAGGTTTACGGCCTTTGATGAACCGGCTTCTTCAGCCAGCGCCATGCAGTCGAATGCATCGACCTTTACTCCCTTATCTTTCATCTTGCTTACAAGCTCAGAGGGATATTCGGCCGTGCCCGCAAGCACGGGCATCGGATCGATCTGTCTGGTATTCGTGATTATCGTGCCGTCCTTCTTCAGATACTCCATCCACCTTGCTGCTTCAAGAAGCTCAAAGGAAAGGATAACGTCTGCTTCGCCTTTATCGATGATAGGTGAATATACCTTTTCACCGTAGCGTACATATGTAACAACGCTGCCGCCTCTCTGGCTCATGCCGTGTACCTCGGAGACCTTTACGTCATATCCCGCCGCAAGCAGCATTTTTCCGAGAAGCTTGCTGGCCAGCAATGTTCCCTGGCCGCCTACGCCTACGATCATTATATTTTTCGTACTCATGAATCGGCCCTCCTTACTCTACGCCCAGGACGCCGAACTTGCAAAGTCCGGTGCAGATCCTGCAGCCTGTGCACATCGTCGTATCTACGGTTATCTGTCCATCCTTTATGGCCAGTGACGGGCAGCCTATCTTCATGCAGGCTCTGCAGCCTACGCATTTGTCTCTGTCGATCCTGATCGGTCCCGGATGCTTCACATATTTAAGCAGGGCACATGGCCTCCTTGCGATTATCACGCTGGGCTCTTCGGCCGCGACCTCTTCTTTGATCACGCGCTCGGTCTCTTTAAGATCGTAAGGATCCACTACGACTACCCGTTTGATGCCTACCGCATGGCAGAGATCTTCAAGATTTATCTTCGTGCATGGATCTCCCTTTAAGTTGTAGCCCGTGGTCGGATTCTGCTGATGACCGGTCATGCCGGTGATCGAGTTATCCAGAATGATGACCGTGGAATTTGATTCGTTGTAGGCGATATTCACAAGGCCGGTGATACCGGAATGCATAAAGGTGGAATCGCCTATAACGGCTACCGACTTCTTTGCTTTTTCAGGATCCAGCTTGGTAAACCCATGAATGCCGGATACTGACGCACCCATGCAGATGGTATAGTCCATGGCAGAAAGCGGCGGAACGGCGCCCAGGGTATAGCAGCCTATATCAGCAAGCACGTTCAGTTTAAGCTTTTTAAGCACATAGAAAACGCCTCTGTGCGGGCATCCCGAACAAAGTGCAGGCGGACGCGCCGGAATATCGTCATCTACCTTTTTTCCTTCTTCAACGTCAAGGCCGAAGCCTTTGGCTACGATATTCTGGCTGAATTCACCAAGTGGTGAGAATACTTCTTTTCCGATGACATCCACGCCGATGTTTCTGCAGTGGGTCTCAATGATCGGATCGAGTTCTTCTACAACATAGACCTTTCCGACCGACGCCGCAAAATCCTGTATCTTCTTTACCGGCATGGGGTTGATCATACCGAGTTTCAGGACCGGGTATTTATCTCCAAGAGCTTCCTTTACATACTGATAGGATGTTGAGGCAGTAATGACGCCGATCTCATTGGACTCACCCTCGTCGATCCTGTTTATCGGAGAGGTCTCGGCATATTCAGTAAGCTTTTTCGTGCGCTCTTCAACGATCGGATGCCTCCTTATGGCGTTGCCGGGCATCATGATATATTTCTGCGGATTTTTCTCGTACGGAACGACTTCTCTTTCGACTCTTTCACCGGTCTCCACGACGCTCTGTGAATGCGCTACACGCGTACACATCTTAAGCATTACAGGCACATCGAACTGCTCTGAAAGCTCATAAGCCAGCTTTGCAAAGTCGTAGGATTCCTGCGAATCGGCAGGCTCAAGCATCGGCAGCTTCGCGGCTATTGCATAATGCCTTGAATCCTGCTCGTTCTGTGAGCTGTGCATTCCCGGATCGTCGGCACAGCCGATGACCATTCCGGCGTTTACGCCTGTATATGCAATTGTAAATATCGGGTCTGCCGCAACGTTGACGCCTACATGTTTCATGCCGCAGAAGCTTCTCCTGCCGGAAAAGCTCGCGCCGAAAGCGGATTCTACGGCGACCTTTTCATTCGGCGCCCACTCCGCATATACTTCCTTGAATTTCGCGATCTCTTCGGTTATCTCGGTACTGGGGGTGCCGGGATAGCTGGATACAAAGTCACAGCCGGCCTCGTAAAGGCCTCGCGCAGCGGCTGCATTTCCAAGCATCAGTTTTTTCATTTGTCCATACCCTCTGTTATGATATTTTACGCGTTAGTCTGCTCCTCAACGAGTCTGCCGTGGCAGTATCTTTCACGGAGCACCGGTTTTTCGATCTTTCCTGTCGGATTCCTTGGGATATCCGCAAAGATGATCTTCCTTGGCCTTTTGTATCTGGGCATTCCCTTGCAGAATTCGTTTATCTCATCCTCCGTGCAGGAATATCCTTCTTTAATTTCTACTATCGCAGCTGCGATCTCGCCAAGTCTGTTATCCGGCATGCCGATAACGGCCACATCTTTTATTTTATCGAAGGCGCGCATAAAATCTTCTATCTCGACCGGATAAAGGTTTTCGCCGCCGGAAATAACAACGTCTTTTTTCCTGTCTACCAGATAAATGAAGCCGTCCTCATCCTCTTTGGCCATATCGCCTGTCATCAGCCAGCCGTCCTTAATGACTTCGTCGGTCGCCTCGGGATTTTTATAATAGCAGACCATCATTCCCGGTCCCTTTACTGCCAGCTCACCGACATCGCCCTGCTTTACAGGGCTGCCGTTTTCGTCGACTATCTTCGTCTCCCAGTTGTATCCGGCCTTGCCTATTGCTCCGACCTTGTCGATATTTTCTATTCCAAGATGCACGCATCCCGGGCCGGTCGATTCGGAAAGGCCGTAGTTGGTATCGTAATCGTGCCACGGGAAATATTTCTTCCATCTGGTAATGAGGCTCTTCGGCACAGGCTGCGCACCGATATGCATGAGCCTCCACTGATCCAGGAGATAATCCTCCAGCTTTATCCTGCCGGCATCGATGGCGTCCAGGATATCCTGGGCCCACGGAACGAGCAGCCAGACAATGGTGCATTTCTCTTCCGTTACCACCCTGAGGATCCATTCCGGTTTTACGCCGCGCAGTATGACGGCCTTGCTTCCTGTATAAAGACTGCCAAACCAATGCATCTTCGCGCCTGTATGATACAGAGGCGGAATGCAAAGGAACACATCGTCCCTTGTCTGACCGTGGTGTTTTGCTTCCATTTCAGCAGCGCTGATAAGCGAAATATGTTTATGAAGTATGGCCTTTGGAAAACCGGTCGTGCCTGATGAAAAATAGATCGCGGCGTAATCGTCTTCCGTAAGAGCTATGGGCGGCAGAGATGATGAGCAGAATCCCATAAGCGTCCAGACGTCTTCTGTATAGGCCGGGCCGTTCTGACCCAGGAAGAACATGTATTTTATCATCGGAAGATCATCGGCTATGGCATCCATGCGCTCAATAAATTCAGGACCGAAGATAAGTACTTCAACATCCGCCAGATCGAGGCAGTATTTTATTTCTTCAGCGGAATATCTGAAGTTCATGGGCACGGCGATGCAGCCGGCCTTTAAGATACCGAAATAAAGAGGCAGCCATTCCAGACAGTTCATCATGAGGATGGCGACCTTCGTCTCTCTCTTGATCCCGCGGCTCAAAAGCAGATTCGCGAAACGGTTGGCTCTTCTGTCAAAATCCCTCCACGACATTTCACGGCGTCTCGGAGAACCCTTTGCCGCACTTTCGATAAGCGACGCCTCTCTCCATGTTACCGCTCTGTCCCTGTCTTCCGAAGGATTGCACTCCACCAAAGCGATCTCTCCTCCGTATAGTCTTGCATTTCTTTCAAGAAGATCTGTAATAACCATTTGCTCTCTCCTGGTTCATAAGATTATTATTTATTCACGTCAAAGCCTTCCTGTATGCGGACATACTCCGCCCGGAAATGCTATGCAAACAATCATAGCACAACACTTTTCCGATTTCAAGCGCTAAAGCGAATGATATTGCGCGAAGCAATGCGGGCAATATCATTCGCTTTAATTATTCTTTAATTATATATCCATCGATATTTGAGACTGCTCCGCTGACCGTCATTACGATCAATATGATGAAGCAAAAGATCATTGCGGGATTCCAGCTCCCGGTCGTATCAAA
>CADBMM010000025.1 GCA_902795795.1 uncultured Lachnospiraceae bacterium
GCACGGGGCATGTCTGCAGTTCTCCTTTTGAAATGGAATTATTCTGTTTATTCATTGTTTTCATTACAAAGTATCAAAATTGAATTATGTGTATGAAGTTATTCTATACGAATAACATGCTAGTGTAAAGTTTTATTCGGAAAAATGAAAAGAGAACACCACTTTGTGATAAGGTATCAGGTGCGAAACTCATACCGTACAAAGGAGGGTGTTCTCGTGATTAAGAGTATAAAGCATTTTGAGGAGATCAGTACAGGGGTTTTTGAAAAAGTCATAGGAGAGTTTTTTCGGGATCCCACGGACTTTGCCTCGTTTACACAGGGAATTACGGAGGAATTGCACGCGCTGGGACGGTCGTTGGTACAGGAAACACTCGAAGAGATGGATCAGATGATCCGGAACAGCGCGAAGCGTAAACAGAACTGGGTCATAGAACAGCGTCCCTCGAAACAGTTGGTCACGATGCTCGGCACGGTCAGATTCCGCAAGACATTCTTTACGAATAAGAAAACAGGAATAACAGAGTGCCTGCTGGATAGGATCCTAGAACTGGAAAAGCATGAGCGGATCGCGGAAGATGCCCACGCCCGGATCCTTCAGGAGGCAGTACAGACGTCCTATCGCCGGGGAGGGGAAGAAGCCTGCCTGACGGATAGCGAAGTGACAAAGCAGACCGTCATGGAAAAGATCCACACACTGAAATTCCCTCAGGGATGGGAAGACTCTCAGGAAAAGAAAGCAGTGGATTTCCTGTATATCGAAGCAGACGAAGATCATATCTCCCTTCAGTACCGGGATGAGAAAGGTGATCTAAAACGAACAGGGAAAGGCGGTAAGAATAACAACGCCATCACGAAACTGATCTATGTCCATGAGGGAGTCGAACCGGAAGCGCCCAAAAGCAAGCGGAAATGCCTGATCAATCCCCACTTCTTTTCCAGGACAGCCGAAGGATGCAGCAACGAAGAACTGTGGGATACGGTATATCGGTACATGGAAGAGAAGTATGACCTGTCAAAGGTGAGAAAGATATATCTGAGCTCCGACGGAGGAGGGTGGATCAAATCGGGGATGAGCCGGATCGGAAGTGTGATCCATGTGCTCGACCGCTACCATCTGGAAGAACACCTGACAAAGCTGACGAGCCATATGAAGGACAGCGCGCCGGATGCCAGGAGCGAGCTGTACAGAACGATCTGTAGAGGAACGAAGGCACAGTTCGCACAGCAGATATGGCGCTTAAAGGACTATCTCCCGGAAACGGCGAATACAGATCGCTTTGAGGAGAGCGGGAACTATATCCTGAGCAATTGGACAGCGGCAAAGCTCCGACTGCAGAAGACGGAAGGAAAAGTCGGGAGCAGTACAGAGGGACACGTCAGTCATGTGCTGGCGAGCCGGATGAGCACCGCAGCACTGGGATGGAGTCTGAAAGGCGCAGATAAGATGGCGCAGCTGCGGGCGTATTACCTGAACGGCGGAGATATGCTGGAGTTGGTACGCTACCAGAAACAGGAGCTGCCGAAAGCAGCCGGCGACGAAGCGAGATCATGTCTGAGTTCTTATGATATCCTCCAGAGCGAGCGGAACCGGCATGAGGCTGTCGGTAAGTACGTGGACGCGATCAGTCATACACTGAGTCTGAATACAAAGAGACAACAATTCTTCCAGAAATGGATATGGGAGCTGTAGGATAAAGCCGCGCACAGAGGCGGGATCATGCAAAGCGAACGGTAGGAAGCCGAGGACAGAAGCGCGAGCATAGCGCAGGTGCGGGAGGCACTGTCTGAGGGCACTTTGGGTACCGCCCGGAGGGCATAAGGACAAAGTGCCCGAGTTTGCCGGAGCACCTGCAATAGGCGGCGGAGAGCTGACGACGAGGCGACGTGTGAGCGCGCATGAACAGCGCCGTGCGCGGAACGGCGAAGCCGGAAGTTGCCCGAAGAAGCGATCTGATGTAAAGTAAGGGTACATTTTCGATATCAGATCACAAACAGGTGGACTCTGACCTGTAAAATCCGAAGGTAAACTGACGCGACCTTGCGACCTCATTTCACTTGACAACTGTCCCTAAAATTATATAATAATAGGGACAAGGAGAATGCTATGGACAGCTTTATTGGTCAGATGAATAACCGTATAAGCAAAGAACCATATGGGAAATGCTTTGTTGTTTCAGATTTTACGGACATTATGGATTATGAAGCAGCAAAGAAGAGTATTGCACGCCTTGAAAAGAGTGGGGTTTTGAGGCGTGTTATTCGTGGAGTCTATGATAAACCGAAATACAGTAAATTATTAAACGAGCTTACTGCTCCGGATGTAAATGAAATCGCACTGGCATTGGCGCGCAACTACAATTGGACCATTGCACCGAGTGGTAATACAGCGCTCAACCTGCTCGGTTTGTCTACGCAGGTTCCCGCAAACTGGGAATATATTAGCACAGGACCCTATCGTAGTTATGATATTGGAAAAATGAAGCTCAGGTTTTCTCATCGTGCCAACAAAACAATTGAAGGCATGTCATGGAAAAGTGCGATGGTAATTGAAGCGCTAAAGGCTATCGGGAAAGATTCAATAAATGATAAGACGATTTATATATTACGTAAGCGTCTTACAGAAGATGATAAAGAAAGGCTTCTTTCAGAGGCTCGTCAGACGACGAGTTGGATTTATTCGATCATAAAGACGATTTGAGACGATAAGAGGAGTTGCACATGCATAGAATTGCAAGACTACCTGTTCCTGAAAGACAGGAACTATTTCAAAATACAGCGGCAAGAAGTGGTATGAACGCCGCAATTATTGAGAAGGATTTCTGGGTATGTCTGGTATTGGACTATCTTTTTCACGACTGCAAATGGAAAAACGGAATTGCTTTTAAGGGTGGGACGAGCCTTTCCAAGGTGTATAAACTGATAGAACGTTTTTCTGAAGATATAGATCTCATTCTTGATTGGAGAATATTAGGATATGGAATGAATGAACCTTGGGAAGACAGATCGAATACCAAGCAGCAGAAGTTTATAGCCGATTCCAGAGATAGATTGTTTTCGTTTTTGAAAGAAAACTTTATTGATGAATTCAAACAGGGTATGCAAACGGCTTTAGGGCAATCGATAGAAGCTGAAATTGATGAAAACGATGACGGTATCGTTAATTTCATTTATCCAAGCATCTATCAAGACCCTGCCATCATGCAGGTGATACGTTTAGAGTTGGGAGCGCTTGCTTCATGGACACCGACACAGACTGCAGAGATTACACCATATGCAGCGGAAAGTTATCCAATGCTCTTTGAAAAGAAATCGACAATAGTTTTGACCACAACTGCGGAACGCTCATTCTGGGAGAAAGCGACCATACTTCATCAGGAAGCGCTTCGCCCTGAAAACTCGGAGATTCCTGCTCGCTACTCCAGGCATTACTATGATTTATACTGCATGTCGAAAACACCAATTAAGGATAATGCAATCGCACAGCCGGAGCTACTGGAAGAAGTTGCAATGTTTAAGGATAAATTCTATCCTCGAAAATGGGCAAGGTATGACTTGGCCAGAGTGGGATCATTGAAACTAATTCCGGCCGCCCACAGCATGGAGAGATTGCGTAGCGATTACGCCAGCATGAGAGATATGATATTTGGTAAATATCCTTCTTTTGATGAAATTATAACTGGAGTCCGAAATCTAGAAAGCGAGATAAATCAAATATAATGAAAGTTGTCATTCGCGCTTTTCAAGAGAGAGATTTTGAAAACCTATATAGATTATTATCCAATGCACAGGTGATGGAATTTCTGGAACCTCCTTTTTCCAAGGAGCAAACGGAAAGCTTTTTGAAAGATGCGGGACTATCGGACCCTCCGCTCATTTATGCCGTTGAATATAATGGGCAGTTTGTTGGATACACTATTTACCATGACTATGATGATAATAGCATGGAAATTGGGTGGGTTTTTAATCTTGCATTCTGGAACAAAAGTATTGCATCGGAGATTACTGAGCAATTAATAGAAAAGGCAAGGCAAGCAGGAAAAGATGAAACAATTGAATGTGCGCCGGAACAGGAAGTCAGTAAACATATTGCTATAAGATTTGGATTTGAGCAGGTTGGAATAATTGATGATTTAGAAGTATTCAGATTGCATATACTAAAAAGTCCTTGTTCATAAAGAAGGTTTAGAAAAATGACTGTCTTACAAGGATTGGTGAAGAGATCAAGGCGTCTTCGGACGCCTTTTCTATTCCCCAAAAAACCGCTTTTCAATATGGGGTCATAGGTCGAATAAACATCCCTACAAAGGTTCGATTTTGATGAATAATCCCTCGGTAGCGTGCGAA
>CADBMM010000026.1 GCA_902795795.1 uncultured Lachnospiraceae bacterium
GGAATGGACTATATAGATTTCCTTGAAGGGGAGACCAGGTTTGCATCTCTGCGCAGGACCTTCCCTGAACATGCGGATGTACTGTTCGACCAGGCACGTACCGACGCTAAGAAGAATTATGCACACTATAAGGAACAGGAAAAGCAAAAGTAAAGGAACAGTAAAGTTTGAGAAAAAGATTTGAGCTGAATGACGGCTGGGGCTTTACCGAACGGTTTACTGAAGAATTATTGAATGACGAATGCGGCCTTGATCTCAAGGCCGTACGTCTTCCACATACCGTGAAGGAGACGCCCCTTCACTATTTTGATGAAAATATTTATCAGATGATATCCGGATACCGGAAAGAGCTTTTTATTCCGAAAAGCTTTGAGGGAAGCCGGGTTTTTGTGCATTTCGAAGGTGCTGCGCATGAAGCGTCAGTATATTTAAACGGAGAACTCATTGCGGTACATTCCTGCGGATATACCGCTTTTGAAGTTGAGCTTACGCCTTTTCTTAAATATGGCGGACTTAATATTCTGGCAGTAAAGCTTGACAGCCGGGAATCGCTTAACATTCCTCCATTTGGACATGTAATAGATTATATGACCTTCGGAGGACTGTACAGGGAGGCGTATATTGAGGTGACGGACATGGTCCGCATCGACGATGCTTTTGCCATGCCGCAGATCGATGAAGACCTTTCCGGAAAGATATCAGCAGGCACCAAAATGTCAGCCATTCGAGTTAAAGGGGCCGTGGAAAGTGTAGTAAAAATATCATCGGATATCGATTTCGATGAAAACGATTATTCGATCGGACTTATACTTAACAGCCGTGAAATTGCAAGGATCCCTCTTTCGGAAGCTCAAAAAAAAGAAACTGCAGGCACTGAAGGGATATGGTATTCATTTACAGCCGACGCAGGAATGGTCAGATTATGGGATGTAGTCTCACCTAAGCTTTATAATCTCGAATACATCCTTATATTCGATGACGAAGTAATAGATAATATATCTTTCCGCATAGGCTTCAGGAAGACCGAATTTAACGAAGAAGGATTTTTCCTGAATGACAGGAAGATAATACTAAGAGGGCTTAACCGCCACCAGACTTATCCATATATCGGATACGCTGCACCGGAAACACTTCAGCGTCTGGATGCAGATATCTTAAGGATAGAGCTTGCGCTTAATGCTGTCAGAACATCTCATTATCCTCAGTCACAGCACTTTAACGAACGCTGTGATGAACTGGGCATTCTGGTATTTACCGAAATACCAGGATGGCAGCATATCGGTGATGAAAAGTGGAAGGATACAGCGGTAAATAATGTAAAGGAAATGGTCAGACAGTACCGTAATCATCCTTCGGTAATACTGTGGGGCGTCCGTATCAATGAATCTGTTGACGACGATGAGTTATATGAACGCACAAACGGGATCGCCAGATCGCTTGATCCTACAAGGGCAACAGGAGGCGTACGTTATTTAAAGAACAGCTCATTCCTTGAAGATGTTTATACATACAACGATTTTCTTCATGATGGTACAAATGCCGGATGTGAAAAGAAATCCGATGTTACATCAGATATGAGAAGGTCATATCTTATCAGCGAATACAACGGACACATGTATCCAACAAAGACTTTTGATTCCGAGGAACACAGAACCGAGCATGCTCTGCGTCACGCCAATGTTCTTGACGCCGTCCGTTCCGAAAGAGATATTGCCGGAGCGTTCGGATGGTGCTTCACCGATTATCCTACCCACAAAGATTTCGGCAGCGGAGACAGGATCTGTTACCACGGAGTGACCGATCTTTTCAGGAACCCTAAGCTGGCTGCATCAGTTTATACGTCATTCCAGGACAGATATCCTGTTCTTGAGATAAGCTCTGCCATGGCAATAGGGGAGCATCCAGGCGGAAGTCTTGGCAAGATCTGGATCATAACGAACGCAGATTCTGTAAAAATGTATCAGAATGATCTTCTGATAAAAGAATATACACGTGAAGATTCACCCTATAAACACATGAAACACGGGCCGATAATGATCGATGACTATATCGGCAGCAAGCTTAAGGAGGAAGGTTTTTCGAAAAGACAGGAGCAGATCGTCAAAAATATCCTTAACAGTGCTGCAATATACGGAATGAACGATCTGCCTGCTAAGATCAAGCTTCAGGCGGCAGAAGCGCTTACTGTTTACAGAATGACATTTGCCGATGCATACAGACTTTATCAGAAATACATAGGCGGATGGGGAGATAAGACGACAGTCTGGAGATTCGAAGCTGTTAAAGACGGAAAAGCCGTAAAGACAGTTACAAAAGCACCTTTCAACAGCCTTAAGATCGAGCTGCTTTACCAGGATAGTGTCGTTTCACCTGATCATCCACCGTTTGAGCTTACGGAAAAAGGCACCTATGATATGGCGCTTTTACGCGTACGCATAACGGATGACTACGGAAATATAATGCCGTTCTATCAGGGACATCTTAAAATGCAGCTGGACGGACCTATAGAAAACGCAGGCCCAGATTTCATTGAGATCTCCGGAGGAATGGGCGGGGCGCTGATCAGAACATGCGGAAAAGAAGGTAAGGCTCGTGTATCTGTATCATTCCCGGACAGAAATGAAAACTGTCTGGCGGCTGTTGATCTTATTGTGAAGATGGAAGAAACAAAGAAGCTGTAAAGAAGTTTATAGTGACAAAAACGTCCAAATGAAGTATATTAAAAAAAACAGTTACCTTATGCTGTAATATATAAATGTCCAAATTGAAAGATTCCGGACATTGACCATCTGAATAAAATTTTAAAGGAAGGAAATAATATGCTTTCAAAAAGAGATAACTTTCTTGAGACTATCCATCACGGAAAACCTGACAGATTTGTAAAACAGTATGAATATATGACAATGGTCGGGGGCGATCCGGTAAACTTCTATGTAAGAGGAAACAGATACCCCGGTATGGAGCCGCTCTATGATAAATTCGGTACCAGGATCCTCTGGCCGGCAGGAGAACAGGGAGCTATTCCCGATCCTCATGTAAAAGTTCTTGAAGATATCGAAGACTGGGAAGATGTAGTAAAGATCCCGGATCTTCTCGCCAACTGCGATCAGGAAGAACTCTGGGGACCTTACCTTGAGAGAGCTGCAAAGGTAGACCGCAACGACACGCTGCTTACCATGTTTGCTCCTACAGGAATCTTTGAGCGTATGCATTTCCTTATGGGATTTGAAGATACTCTTGTAAATGTCCTTGCAGAGCCGGAGCTTATGGCTGATCTTGCTGAAGCTCTTGGTAAGTACCGTCTCGACGGTTACAAGCTGATGATCAAATACGTACATCCTGATGCGATACTTTTCCATGATGACTGGGGTTCAAAGACACAGCCGTTCATGAAGCAGGAAAACTTTCAGGAGATCCTTAAAAAGCCCTTTGTTGAAGCATACAAATATGTTCACGATCAGGGCGTAGTAGTTATTCATCACTCAGATTCTTTCAACGAGAATATCGTTCCGGACATGATCGATATGTATATCGATTTATGGCAGGGAACACTTCCGACCAACGATATCGCCGGACTTATCGAAAAGTACGGTGACAGGATCACCTTCCAGGGCGGACTCGAGAGTTCTATCTTTGACGGTGAAGATACGACAGAAGAGCAGCTTCGCGCTGAGGTCCGCAGGGCATGCTTCGAATATGGACAGCACGGAAGCTTCATTCCGAGCATAACCTACGGCGGCCCGGGATGCTTCCATCGCGAAAGAGACGCGATCATCGACGATGAGATCGGAAAGTGCTCACAGGAGATCTTTGGACAGTATTGATTTAACAATTAAAACAATTATGGCTGCCACATTGCGCTTCCTTTTTTTCGAAGACTGTGGCAGCCGTTTTTTATTATTTAACACTGTTATGATCAGATATTGAACCATTTTCCGGAGGCGTTCTTGAAATCCCTGAAACGGAAAATTATAATACCGATCATACCTACCGCAATGGCAGCCGCGCATATTACCGTAGGATAAGGGAAGGTATTTACTCCGTTCGCTATACCTATGAATTGAAGAAAGACAGCCAGTGTGTCGAAAAGCAGATATATCACACAGTCTTCCAGCCTTATTTTCGTAAGTATCGCGATCATAATGGTAGCAATAAAGACCGCAAGGACGGCAAAAGGCATTACCCATCTGACAGACCAGCCGCTGAATTTTAAAGTA
>CADBMM010000027.1 GCA_902795795.1 uncultured Lachnospiraceae bacterium
ATTTTACGCTTTTTGCTTGAAATAGCCGAGTTTTCCTAAATGTAGAAAAGGCGCATGAAAAAACTTTCGTTTTTTCACACGCCCTTTGTTTTTCGGTTTAAAGAGTTAACTGCTGCTGAAAATGACCTGTCATTCGACTGTAAATGTATATTTACCTTTTACAAATCCAACGGCCACGTGGTCGCCGCGTTTTATCTCTCCTCCCAGCAGTTTCTCTGCAAGCGGATCTTCTATCAGAGTCTGTATCTGCCGTTTGAGTGGACGGGCACCGTATTTGGCGTCGAAGCTCTTTGTGACCAGCGCTTCTTTCGCCGAAGCCTTGAACCGCAGTCTGATCTCCATGTTTTTACTGCATCTGTCGATCAGGATCTTAAGCTGCAGTCCCAGGATCTTTCCGATATTCTCCTTGGTAAGAGAATGGAAAACTATCATTTCATCCAGACGGTTGATGAATTCCGGCCTGAAGATCCTTTTGACTTCCTCAAGGACCTGGCCTTTCATCTTTTCGTAATCCCGTTTCTCATCCTCTCCCGAGACAAACCCGAGATGCTTCGGCTCAACTATGGCCTGGGCTCCTGCGTTTGAAGTCATTATTATGCAGGTGTTTTTGAAATCGACCGTTCTTCCCTGTGCGTCCGTTATCCGTCCTTCGTCCATTACCTGCAAAAGAATGTTGAATACGTCCGGATGGGCTTTTTCTATCTCATCGAAAAGCACTACGGAATAAGGGTGCCGCCTGACCTTTTCGGAGAGCTGACCGCCTTCATCATATCCTACATATCCTGGCGGCGATCCGACCATCTTCGATACGCTGTGCTTTTCCATATATTCCGACATATCGACTCTTATGATATTCTCTTCGCTGCCGAACACAGCTTCAGCAACTGCTTTTGAAAGCTCTGTCTTTCCCACGCCTGTTGGTCCGAGGAAGAGGAAACTTCCTATCGGCCTGCCGGGATCCTTGAGGCCAACGCGGCTCCTTCTTATCGCCCTTGCAACTGCGCTGACCGCCTCTTCCTGTCCGATAATGCGCTTGTGATGAACATCTTCCAGCCTTGCCAGCCTTTTTGACTCGCTTTCCATGATCTTGGATACTGGTATTTTTGTCAGCTCCGATACTGTTTCCGCGACCTCATCTTCCGTGATCCGGTCTTTGGCGTTTTCATCTGTTTTATTCATCCGCGCCCTGACGCGGTCAGCCTTTGAAGATATCCTGTTTATATCTTCTGATACTGCCATAGCGTCTTCATAAGATCCGCTTTTAAGCAGCTCATCTCTTTTCAGGTTAAGCTCCCTAAGCTTCGCCTCATCATCCGCAAGCGAATTCTTTCCCGAGAAGTCCTCAAGATGTTCCCGTGAGCAGGCTTCGTCTATCACGTCAAGCGCCTTATCAGGCAGGAATCTGTCGGATACATACCTCGCGCTCATCTCAACTGCGGCAGCTAAGGCATCGTCCGATATCTCAACATTGTGATGCTTTTCGTAATAAGGACGCAGGCCTTTAAGGATCTCTACGCATTCCTCTTTTGATGGCTCTTCTACCTGTATAGGCTGAAATCTTCTTTCGAGAGCAGCATCCTTTTCAACATATTTTTTATATTCATCGATCGTGGTAGCGCCGATCAGCTGAAGCTCTCCGCGCGAAAGAGCAGGCTTTAAAATATTGGACGCATCCAATGTACCCTCTGCCCCTCCGGCTCCTATGATCGTATGCATTTCGTCTATGAACAGGATAACGTTTCCGGACATGGCTACCTCGTCTATTACGTTCCTGATCCTCTGTTCGAAATCGCCCCTGTATTTCGTACCGGCTACCAGTGCCGACATATCAAGCATTACGACCCGCTTGCCGGTAATGGATGCAGGCACAAGGCCTAAGGCTATTCTCTGCGCCAGGCCCTCTACAATAGCTGTTTTTCCGACGCCCGGTTCACCTATGAGGCAGGGATTGTTTTTCGTCCTTCTGCTCAATATCCGGATCATCCTTTTTATTTCAGAGTCACGTCCAATAACAGGATCCATGACCCCGTCCGCAGCCAGCCGGGTAAGATCGCGGCTGAATTTATCCAGCTCAGGCGTTGAAGAGGCAGCATTTACTTCTGCCATATGCTGCTCATTAAGATAATCGGCGGCTCCTTCAGGATCTATCCCGGCAGCCTCCCATATCTCTCCATAAACATTTTTTATATTCATGCCCATGGTATAGAGTATTCTGACAGCCTGACATCCCGCGTCCTGCAGAATTGCCATTAGGATATGCTCCGTCCCGACTGCTTCATCTTCAAAATGACCGCATTCGATCTCTGCCGTGAGCAGGATCCGTTTTGCCCGCGGAGAAAACTCCGGAGCTTTTCTCTTTCTTTGGTTTTTCATGATAATATCGATATCCGAAGAGACATATTCATCTATAAGGTCATCGATACCGTCCTCGGTTACACCGTTCTGTGACAATATAGCGCCTGCCGTGCCTTCGCCTTCCATGAGCAGTCCCATAAGAATATGCTCAGTTCCGGTATAAGCGCTGTTTTTTTCTCTGGCATAGTCACCGGCCATCTCCAGTGCTTTCCGGCTTTGTTCTGTATATTTCATTAGTTCTCCTGCAAATGATCCTTCGTGTTTTCTTTGTGTCTGTTCAGGACCGCTTCGAACGATCCGATAAGTTATATCTTTTCAAGTTTCGCAAATGATGCGAAAAGCCTTTTCGTACCGGCTTTATCGAAATCCACCGTTACTTCAAAATCCTTAGCCCCGTTTGCTATATCGGTCACAGTACCTTCTCCGAATTTCCTGTGGCGGACCCGGTCGCCCTTTCCGTAATCCAAAGAAGAAGCTTTTTCGACCTTAAACTCTTTGGGCTTGAAGCCCTGAGGCATATAGGGATTATAACCTGTATTCGGCTTATATGAAACCCGTTTTACGCCGGACGTTTCATCAGTTTTTTTCTTTTCGAAGAACACCGTCCTGCTGTCGCCGTCTTCATCCAGCAGGGACTGCGGTATTTCTTCCACAAATCTCGAGACCTTATGGACATCATACTCTCCTCTGGTCATTCTTTCCCTTGCCATTGTCAAAGTTAATGTTTTCATTGCCCTTGTCATGCCCACATAGCATAGCCTGCGCTCCTCTTCAAGCTCCTCTTCATTTATATCGAATATTGAATGAAAACCAGGGAACAGTCCGTCTTCCATACCTGTGATATAAACATTTTCAAATTCCAGGCCTTTAGCACTGTGGATCGTCATGAGAAGCACTTTTTCCGTAGTGCTTCCAAGCGAATCTATGTCAGCGACCAGAGCGACTTCCTCAAGGAACCCCTGAAGGCTCGGAGTCTCATTTTCCGAGGTGTAGAGTGTTGCTTTGGATATCAATTCATTAAGGTTCTGGATCCTCTCGAGCGATTCCTCGGTATTTTCATCCAGAAGCGCCTGCTGGTATCCGGTCTCTTTCAGGATAGCATTTATCAGCTCAGGCACCGGAAGCTCTGATGAAAGTGTACGAAGTCTTCGGATAAAGGTCACGAAGCCCTCGATCTTGCCCGCCGCGCTGCCTGCACCCGGTATCTCCTTCGCGCCGGAAAGCGCGTCATAAAACGTTATTCCCATAGTCCGCGCATAATCGTCAACTCTGGAGATCGTAGTAGCGCCAATTCCTCTTTTCGGAATATTTATTATCCTCTTTACCGCAAGATCGTCAGCACCGTTAGCTACAGTCTTTAAATATGCAAGAATATCCTTTATTTCCTTTCGTGCGTAAAAGTTTACGCCACCGATGATCTGGTATGGTATTCCTGCATATACCAGCTTCTCTTCGATAAGGCGTGACTGGGCGTTGGTCCTGTACAGTATGGCAAACGAACCTGCGCTTTCACCGTCATTTGCTATTCTCCGCTTTATGTCGCTTACGATCTGCGAAGCCTCCTCCGGAGCCGACTGATATTTTCTCAGACGTATAAGCGTCCCGTCGCCCTTTGCCGTCCAGAGAGTCTTATCCTTACGGCCCGCATTATTCGCTATAACTGCGTTGGCACCCTTTAAAATATTGCCGGTGGATCTGTAGTTCTGCTCAAGCTTGACCACATGAGCGTCCTTGAAATACTTTTCAAACTCCAGGATATTTCTGATATCCGCCCCTCGGAACTTGTAGATCGACTGGTCGTCGTCACCGACAACACAGAGGTTTCTGTATTTTGCGGCCAGCATCCTTATAAATTCAAACTGTACCAGGTTCGTATCCTGATACTCGTCAACACAGATGTATCTCAGTCTTTCCTGATAGTTTTCAAGTATATCCGGACATTTTCTGAAGAGCTCTACAGCTTTTATCAGCAGATCGTCAAAATCCATGGCGTTGCTCTTGAAAAGTTCCTCATCATACATCTGGAAAGCCTTGGCATAGATCTCCTCATCTCTTGTACAGGCCTCTTCCGCCAGATCCGCCGCCGTTCTCATCCTGTTCTTTTCGGTTGAGATCACCGAAAGGACCTTTTTCGGAGTGAATTTCTTCACATCGACTTCGAGTCTTTGCAGGACGTTTTTAATGACTGTCTTCGTATCGTCGGTATCGTATATCGAAAAATTCGTACCATAACCGATATGATCACCGAAGCGTCTTAAGATCCTTGCACACGCTGAATGAAAGGTTGAGACCCATACGGCCTCAGCCCCGTACCCGGCGATCTTATTGACTCTTTCACGCATTTCGCCGGCTGCCTTGTTCGTAAATGTTATGGCCATAATATTAAAAGGATCGACATTCTTTTCTCTCATGAGATAAGCGATCCTGTGTGTAAGAACCCTGGTCTTTCCCGATCCCGCCCCGGCCAGTATAAGCAGGGGGCCCTCGGTCCAGGTCACGGCTTCCTTCTGTTTATCGTTAAGATTTTCAATTATATCCATCATTTTTCTAATTTTTAATTTTTCTCCTTGACAATAGTTCCTGAATATAATAATATAATCGGGCATGGTCGATTGGTCAAGCGGTTAAGACGCCGCCCTCTCACGGCGGAAACAGGGGTTCGATTCCCCTATCGACTGTTC
>CADBMM010000028.1 GCA_902795795.1 uncultured Lachnospiraceae bacterium
TCTGACGTCCTTTGCGTACTAACTGGTTAAATGTTGGCATTCCATTTCCTCCTTATCAGATTTGTGATGGCTGCTCTTGTAAATCAAGATCGTTTTTGCTATGATTTACGCGTTTGATGCGCGTATTTTTGCACAGCAAAAAACGCTGTGCCGAAAAAGGCACGAAGTAGATTATATCTGACACAGGCTCTCATGTCAAGATGTACGCGCCAAAAAGCCTAAATATATCAGGTGGATCATGGATCATTTTAAATTAGTATCTCCATATAAACCGACGGGCGACCAGCCCCAGGCCATAAAACAGCTTGTGGACGGTTTCCGGGCCGGCAACCAGTTTGAAACACTGCTGGGCGTGACCGGCTCTGGCAAAACGTTCACGATGGCAAACGTTATAGAACAGCTGAACCGCCCGACTCTCGTCATTGCGCATAACAAGACCCTCGCGGCCCAGCTTTACGGCGAATTCAAGGAATTCTTCCCTGAAAACGCTGTTGAATACTTTGTCTCCTATTACGACTACTATCAGCCGGAGGCTTACGTTCCGTCGTCGGATACTTATATTGCCAAGGATTCATCCATAAACGATGAAATAGACAAGCTGCGCCTTTCCGCGACCACCTCCCTTATGGAGCGCCGGGACGTGATAGTCGTTTCGTCAGTATCCTGTATATACGGCCTCGGCAGCCCGAAGGATTATGAAAGGATGATCCTTTTCCTGCGCCAGGGCGATACCCGCGACCGCGACGATATCATAAGGGCGCTCATAGACATGCAGTACACCCGCAACGAAATGGATTTCCACCGCGGCACCTTCCGTGTGCGCGGGGATACTCTGGACGTCGTTCCGGCCGACCGCTCCGACTCCGGCGTCAGGATAGAATTCTTCGGCGACGATATCGACAGGATCTGTGAGTTCGATCTCGTGACCGGCAACATAACCGCCGAGCTGAAATACGCCGTCATAGCTCCGGCCTCGCATTACGTCGTACCGCCCGCTACGATCATGCGCGCCTGCACGGAAATAGAAGCCGAGCTCGAAGAGCGTATAAAATACTTCAAAAGCGAAGACAAGCTCATTGAAGCACAGAGAATAGAAGAACGCACCAATTTCGATGTGGAAATGCTTCGGGAGACCGGCGTCTGCTCGGGTATAGAGAATTATTCCCGCTTCCTTTCCGGGCTCGCTCCGGGCCAGCCGCCCTATACCCTGATGGACTTCTTTAAGGATGATTACCTTATTATAATAGATGAATCCCACAAGACCGTCCCCCAGATAGGAGCCATGTACTCCGGCGACCGTTCAAGAAAGACTACCCTGGTAGATTACGGTTTCCGCCTTCCCTCGGCGCTGGACAACAGGCCTCTCGCCTTTAACGAATTCGAAGACAGGATCGACCAGCTGCTGTTCGTATCGGCAACGCCGGGCGAATATGAGTCCAAGATGGAAATGCTGAGAGCCGAGCAGGTCATCCGTCCGACCGGACTTTTAGATCCTGAGGTCACCGTCCGTCCGATAAAAGGCCAGATCGACGATCTGCTTTCTGAGGTAAAAAAAGAAACTGCCGCGCATCACAAGGTGCTTATTACCACCCTGACAAAACGCATGGCAGAAGACCTTACAGATTATATGAAGGAAGCAGGCGTAAAGGCCGAATACCTGCATTCCGACATCGATGCCCTCGAACGCACGAAAATAATCCGCGACATGAGGCTCGACGTATTTGATGTATTAATAGGAATAAATCTTTTAAGAGAAGGTCTTGATATCCCCGAGATCACCCTTGTGGCGATACTGGATGCCGATAAAGAAGGCTTCTTAAGATCCGGCACATCGCTGATACAGACCATCGGTCGTGCCGCAAGGAATTCAGAAGGACACGTCATTATGTACGCAGACATGATGACCGATTCCATGAAATATGCGATAGATGAAACGGCCAGAAGAAGAAAGATACAGGACGAATACAACAAAGAGCACGGCATCACGCCGACTACTATCAAAAAGGCCGTCCGCGATCTTATAAGCATTAAAAAAGACATTGCCCAGGCCGGGATCAGGCTCGAGAAGGATCCCGAATCCATGGGTCACGAAGAGCTTAAAAAGCTTATCGCACGTATTGAAAAGCAAATGCGCAAAGCTGCTGCCGAGCTTGATTTCGAGCAGGCCGCCGAACTTCGCGACCAGATGCTCGAATGCAAAAAATATTTATAAGTTTTCAGTCAGGACCTCCACTGCTTTCAAGTACTGGAGGTCCTCTGTTTCGGTATTTTCGACCTCAATATCTGGCGTGATCCCGACTCCGTGGATGTTATTGCCGTTCGGAGTAAAATAGCGAAGAGTCGTAAGCTTTACGACGCTCCCGTCGGAAAGCGGGTAGGTGTTCTGAACTACGCCTTTACCAAAGGTCACGGTGCCGATCAATGTTCCGATGCCATAGTCCTGCACACAACCGGCAAAGATCTCTGCAGCGCTGGCCGTTTCCTCATTTATAAGTATGACGACCGGTATCTTAAAAGGCTCTCCTCCCGAAGAAAGATCTTCCCTCCGGTCTCCGTCCCTGTTCTCCGTATAGACCAGCATATCCCCTTCCGGAACAAAATTTGAAAGCGTATCGCATACCCCTGTAACAAGACCGCCGGAATTATTTCTCAGGTCTATTATCAGGCTGTTCATGCCCTGCTCTTCAAGCGCGGTCCTCGCTTCAGCAAACTGTTTCGCAGTTACTGCGGTAAACGACGAGATATAAATATATCCAATGCCTTCTTCCGGCATGCCATACGAGACGGAATATGATTCTATGCTCTCCCTTTTCATGGAAAGCACGAGCGTCTCACCTGCAGATCCGCGCAGCACTGTAAGTTCTACATCGTCCTTTTCCAGACCTCTGATAAATTCGGCTGCCTCGGCAAAAGTGGCGTTTTCAAAATCCTCACCGTTGATCTTTAGGATCACGTCATCCTCTAATACTCCCGCCCGGTCAGCAGGTCCGTTTTCAGTGACGCTGCTTATATAAAGCGCTCCGTCTTCCCTGTTTGAGACCGCGATGCCGATCCCTTTATATTCGCCTTTCCGTCCCCTGGAGATCTCCTCAAACTCATCTTTTGTGTAATACGTGGAATAAGGGTCGTCAAGACCGGATACAAGTCCGTAATACATATAATCGGCCAGCTGCTCCTTGTCGACCTCGCCAAGATAACCTTTATCGATATAAGACATGATCTCATTTATCTTGTTATAGGCCGCCACGCTGTCAGGTTTTTTAACGGACGAAGAAACAGGCAGCCTGAAGGCCACCTGTTGTATGAGCAGCACTACAAGCACTGTGAGCACCGCTCCTGCTATTAATCCTTTTGTTTTATCCGAATTCCAGTTTTTCAAGGTCTTTATACTTTAAGATGCTTTCTGATCGTAAATATACTTCCGATAAAGCCGATACCGATACCAAGTATCAGTCCGACCGGAACGAGGATGACAAATACATTGTTGACCGGAAGCAGTCCCGAAACGAAATTCGTGAGCAGCGAGAACCTGGTCATTATGTATGTGGTGGCCTGCTGGTACAGGAAATACAGAGCAACCAGCGGAATTGCCGCACCGATGACACCGATGATTATACCTTCCAGCACGAACGGCAGCCTGACGAACAGGTTCGTCGCTCCTATGTATTTCATGATCGCGATCTCTTCACGCCTTACCGCAATACCAGTGGTAATGGTATTGGAAATAAGGAAGACAGATACGGCCAGAAGTATCACGATTATTACTATCGATACCAGGGCAATAAGCGTATTGATCGCTGAAAGCGTTACCGTTGCCTGCTGCGACTGTTCGACCTTTCTTACGCCTTCCCAGCTTTCAATTTCCGATACAAGCGCAGCCTGATCCTCGATCTGGTAAACATATACTTCATAATGAGCAGAGTTCTGCAGCGGGTTATCCTTGTTGTTCTTAAAGCCCAGAGCAGCGTCTTCATGCCCTTCAAAGTATTTTTCCGAGAAAGATTCCCATGCCTGGTCGGCTGAGACGTAGATGCATTCCTTAACGACGTCCGTTTTATTTATCAGCTGCTGTCCGATCATATCGATCTCGGCCTGATCCAGACCTTCGTTAAAGAAAACGGTAATGCCGACGTTAGTCTCGAGAGTCTTGACCATGTAGCTGAAGTTCATGACTATCGAGAAGAACAGACCGAAAAGGAAGATACAGGCAGACATCGTCGCGATGGACGCGATCGAGAACATCTTATTTCTTCCGATATTTTTAAAGCCCTGTCTGAAGCTGTATCCAAGCGTACTAATCCTCAACGTAAACACCTTCTTTTTCGTCGCTGATTATGACGCCTTTCCTAAGTCTTACCACTCTTTTACGCATGGCGTTGACTATCTCACGGTTATGGGTAACGACTACTACGGTCGTGCCTCTGGCGTTTATCTCTTCCAGAAGCTTCATGATCTCAATTGAGTTTTTCGGGTCCAGATTTCCTGTCGGCTCGTCGGCCAGCAGTATTGACGGCCGGTTGACCAGCGCTCTGGCAAGAGCTACTCTTTGCTGTTCGCCGCCCGAAAGCTCCTTCGGGAATGATTTATATTTATTCGCAAGGCCTACA
>CADBMM010000029.1 GCA_902795795.1 uncultured Lachnospiraceae bacterium
AAAATACAGTATTTCGTCAGGATATTCAGGATCGTATGCCGGGCAAAGAAAGTCCGTGTAAAATCGATCAGATCCGGGATCACCCGGTTGTTGGCATCTGCCCAGAAGCAGGTGAACTCAAAGCTGTTGCTGGTCTTTTCCTTCTTCTGTTTGCCGGACTTCGCGTCCTTAATGGCGTTGAACCGGGTGCTGTTGGAATAATACTTGGTGTTCGTACCATTGCTAATGACGAAGATCTGTACGTATTCGAAAAGGCCGGACCCCGCCCAGAAGGAATCCCGCTGGTACCGGTTGATCTGATTGAAAGCCTCTCGGATGGCCACACCGCGCCGCTTCAGCTCCACATGGATCATCGGGAACCCGTTGACCAGGATCGTGACGTCATAGCGGTTATTGTGCCTGGCACCTTCTTCCTGACTGACGGCGTACTGATTGATCACCTGCAGGAAATTATTGTGGATATTCTTCTTGTCGATCAGGGTGATGTTTTTAGTGGTGCCATCGTCACGCTTTAAGACCTGTACATAATCCTCCTGGATCTTGCGGGTCTTTTCCACGATATGGTCATTTGGATTCGCCAGGTTGTCCTTAAAAAACCGGCGCCACTCGTTTAGCGAAAAGCGATAGCTGTTCAGCCTTTCCAGCTGTTTTCGCAGATTGTCTGTCAGATCTACCTCCGTATGGATCGGCAGATATTCATAGCCCTGTTCTGTGAGCATATGAATGAATTCCTGCTCCAGTTCAGCCTCACTCTGATAGCTGTCAGATCGGGCCTTTACCGGTTCATATTCCGTGACAACGGTGTTTTCACTTGTCTGGGCGACGATGTTGAAATACGGCATGCTTTATTCCTCCGTATATTCGTAGTAATAAGAATAATCTATTCCCTTCATGAACAGCTCCCTGTCATCTGTCTTTTCGGTAAGTGCTCCCGCAATAAGCGCCTGCACGGCACTGTCATCTGAAGGACTCTGCTTCATGGCAGACATGTATTCCTGCTTTCCGATCAGGCTCCACTCCACTACCTTATTAAGGCTGCGCTTAAGAATGAGATCCAGCCAGATTCGCATGCTTCTGCCATTGCCCTCCATAAAGGGATGGGCGATATTCATCTCAACGTATTTTCTGACGATTTCCTCCAGCGAGCTTTCCGGCATCTTTTCTATAGATGCAAGAATCTCCGGAAGATAAACGGCTGAAGCAAACATAAAGCCGCCCTTGCTTATATTCTTGCTCCGTATCTGCCCTGCGAAATCATATAATCCGCCGAAAATATAGGCGTGTATCTGCTGAAGGCCTTTCACAGTACCGACCTCAACAGCATTGATCTGACCGCTTTCGAACAGCTCATAGGCTTTTAACCTGCTTCGTTCGTCGATCGAACTGTTTAGCGAATCCAGCCAGTGTTCAAACACTTCTTTCCTGGCGCTTCTGACATTTACGATCAAAGATCTTAAGGCTGTTTCATCAATAACATCGGTTTTATAGTACTTGCCATCTGCGGCAGGCAGTTTCAGTTGTTTACACTTTGTAAACAACTCAGATTTACGTTTTTTTAATGCCGCCCAATACACACGAGGATTTTTGGTATCTACAATCGCGCCGACCGCATCTACCGCGCAGGTCCACCACTGGGACGTTTCATCGTCCCATACAGACCGCACCGGCATATCATCGAAAAAACGTATTGAAGTTTTAACTGTTTCAGCCTTGCTCATTGGCTTAACTCCTTAAATGTCAGCAGTTTGTCTCTATAGTACTCATATTGTTTCTGTCTGGCCTCGATCTCGGCGGGGAGGCCGGAAGAGAGGTCGTTGCAGAGGCGATCGAAACGGTCCAATACTCTTACCACTTCTTCTTGTTTCTTTAGAGAGGGTACTGGTGCACAAATCCCTTCAAGTTTGCCAACAGCAAGCCCAGGTTGAGCACCAGCTGATTTGTACTGATTTAAATTCATTGCTGTAAGCAGATAATATAGATATCTCTGCTTGTACAATCCTTTGGATGTCACTACAACAGCATGTTCTGTTGCGTAAAACTCTCCTTCTGCATATTGCACATTTCCGCACAAAGCGCCTTGGCGGCCTATAATAGGATATCCTCCAGAATAATTCGTCTTTCCAATATATCCCCGAAGACCATTCCCTCCAAAGCACATATACTGATGATCAATATCTTCATTGTCTGCCAGTTCAACAGCCTTTATTGCTTTGCCGGCCTTCATGTTACAGGTCTCTCCGAGAGGTAATGAGACATATCCAAACACATACTGCAGAAGCCTTATTTCAGCCTGTCTGTCTGTCGAGAGCGTTCCGTCGGACTCAGCAAATGTCAATAGCAAATCACGGTAATACTCATATTGTTGTTTCCGGGCTTTAATCTCGGCGGGAAGACCGATGTTCAAATTCAAACAGATAGACTCAAAGTTATTTAAAACATCTACCAGTCTGTTTTGAATATCCATCGATGGAACTGGTATCTCAATCTGTTTTAACTCTCCAACAGCGGCAACATTTTTTATTGCCCCACCTTTTGCCTCATCATTCAACCTTTTTTCTATAGTGTTTTCGAAGAAATACTTTAAATAGTACCTGTTAATCTCCGGTCCCGCTGTAATTTTTAATAATGCCTGATTAATCACTCCTTTGGGAGCATTTTCCGGAACAATAGAAACCTTCCCCATGGTCCCGGAACAACTCATGATCAAATCTCCCGGAGCAACAGAGAATCTCTTTAATTCTCTATACTTTTGTTCAGTAATGTGGTAACGGAACTCATATTTTCCATATATTGCATGTTGCTGTTCATATACCGCATATCCTTCATTTACAAAGCATTCTTTTTTCAGACTTCCACCAAAAGGACCTCTTACCAGAGTACAGACTTCTCCTAATGGTTTACGCACAATTTGACTGTCAAAAGATAGCAGCTGATTCCTGTAGTATTCATACTGCTTTCTGCGAGCTGAAAGCTCCGCTGAAAGCTCCGCTGTGAGGAACGTGAAATTGTCCAGCACGCGGACAATTTCGCGTTGTACCTCCAGCGGAGGTACAGGGAATTTAAAACTTACAAATTGCTTCATATCTACTGAAGCAAAGTTTCCCTGGTTAAGATGGCTCAGACAAAACTCATCCAATTTATAACAATAATAAAAAAGAAACTTGATATCGAATTTATCTTTCCAAATATCCTTAATCATCAAGTACGTGAATCTTTGATTGGCCAAGGATTTAACCTTTATTAAGGCATGCTGGCCAATAGTCGCAGAAGTTGCAACTACAATAGAGTCTGCAGGAAAAAGATCACCTTTTACGGCCTTTCGATTCACTTGTTGAATTGCCTTTGAGAGGATCGGTCCATTTTCCCGAATGTCTTCCATTCTAAACCATGGAACGGTCCCATCGATCCAATACTCCGGATTGCTTTTAGAAGGCGTATATCCATTGCGTGTTATAAACAACTCAGATATTGAATGATATTCCACCCCATCCGGGCACAGCTCCGCAATAAGTTCATCCAGTCTGTTCATATATCATTCCCTCCTGCCGAGGATAAATCATAATCATAAATTTCTCTATAAATCTGTGTTTCAGATACAAATATTTGGATAAATATCATATTATCGTGCCATTTCTATTTCATCTTTTCTTCCAGGGTGTGAATTGCGTCCAGATAATCTCTTTCTGCTGCGCTCAGTGTACGCTTCTGGTATTTCTTATACTCATCATCAGAAGCAGTTGTTGCAAAGTTTGCAACAACTGAATTCCTTTGCAGTTCTCCTTCTTCAAAAATGTTCTTGATATGTCGGGAGATCGTTGATTTATCCCTGTCAAACAATACGAAATCAGAAAATTATTGCTCATGCGTCCACCCCTTCGATCTCCGCAATTATTTTATCAATCTCATCCCGCAGGATCTGCTCCCGGGCAACAATCTCCCGGATCTCCGCGTTCAGCTTTACAATATCGATCTTCTCTCTGGTATCTTCAGCTTCCACATAAGTAGAGACAGAGAGGTTGTAATCATTTTCGGCGATCTCATCATAGGCTGCTAGATGCGAGAAATGCTGAACTTCTTCGCGTCCGGCAAAGGTATCCACGATCTTTTGTATGTTCGCCTGCGTCAGTTTATTGTTGTTTGTGACCTTGATGCACTCGTTCGTGGCATCGATAAACAGAACGCGGCTGTCCGGCTTGCCCTTTTTCAGCACCATGATGCAGGTGGCGATACTGGTACCGAAAAACAGATTGCTCAGAAGCTGGATCACGCAGTCCACGAAGTTATTGTCAATTAAATACTTCCGGATCTTCTGTTCCGCACCGCCGCGATACATAATTCCGGGGAAACAGACGATGGCCGCCGTGCCGTTCGGTGCCAGCCAGGAAAGCGAATGCATGATGAAGGCCAGGTCTGCTTTACTCTTGGGAGCAAGCACACCAGCCGGCGCAAAACGTGGATCATTGATCAGCAGCGGATTTTCATCCCCTGCCCACTTTATGCTGTAAGGGGGATTCGAGACGATCAGTTCAAAAGGTTCATCATCCCAATGCTGCGGTGCGGTCAGCGTATCTTCGCAGGCGATATCAAACTTGTCAAACTCGATATCGTGCAGGAACATGTTGATTCGGCAAAGGTTATAAGTTGTGATATTAATCTCCTGACCGAAGAAACCGTTGCGAACCTTATCCCGGCCAAGAACCTTTTCTGCTTTCAGAAGAAGGGAACCTGAACCGCAGGCCGGATCGTAGACTTTATTGATCTCAGTTTTGCCGACAGTTCCTAAGCGCGTCAGCAGCTCGGATACATCTGCCGGTGTGAAGAACTCGCCACCGGATTTGCCGGCATTGGATGCGTACATGGTCATCAGATATTCATAGGCGTCGCCGAAAGCGTCGATGTCATGATGCTTCACGTCGCCCAGATTCATATCAGCCACGCCGTTCAGGAGCTTGACGAGCTTCTCATTCCGCTTGGCCACGGTTGCGCCGAGCTTATTACTATTGACATCATAATCGTCAAACAGACCGGCAAACTGCCCTTCGGAAGAAGTTCCTTTTGCGGATTCTTCAATATGCCGGAAGACTCTTTCCAATGTCTCATTCAGGTTCTCATCAGCTGCAGCTTTTGCCCTGACATTGCAGAACAATTCACTGGGAAGGATGAAGAATCCCTTTTCTTCAACAAGGCCTTCTCTGGCTTCCTCTGCATCTGCATCAGGCATCTTCGCAAAGTCAAAATCCGGATTGCCTGCATCGGCCTCCCCGGTATTGATATAGCTGGTCAAATTTTCGGAAATATATCGATAGAACATGGTGCCGAGGACGTAGTTTTTGAAGTCCCAGCCATCTACGGCACCGCGAAGCTCATCGGCAATCGCCCATATAGCCCGGTGAAGTTCGTCGCGTTCCTGTTCCTTCTTTGTATCAATCATTGTTCTTGTCCTCATCTGTATTTATTTCATCCGGAATTACATCCATGATGTCATTCATCGTGCAGTTCAGCGCACAGCAAATCCTGGTCAGAACTTCTACCCTGACATCTTCATTTTTTCCCATATGCGCCATCGCGTTGGTGCTGATCCCGGCTTTTTTTATCAGGTCTGTTTTTAACATATCCCTGTCGATCAGCAGCTTCCATAGCTTCTTATAACTGACTCCCATTTGAGCCTCCTGTTTTTCCTTAAAAGCAATCTGCTGTGTTACTTATTACTATATCAAAGCAGCCACAATTCTTCAATGGAAAATTGAACACTTCAATTCGAGGTGACGGTATCTGCCGACATATCAATGGTTTTTTGCAGCTTTTTCTAAATTTTTCTAAAAACAGGGTAACCAATTCCGGAAAAACGTCCACACCAGAGATATAGAAAGATAAATAACAGAACCGAATAATCAAACTGCTTTTTTTGAAAACAATTCAAAAAAGTAACCAATTTCCGGGAAACGTCCACATCTGAGAAGTGGAGGGATATCAAAGCATTTATCGCACAGGTATCCAAAAAGCATGAGCTGACGAAGCATAAGATCCTCGATGTGAAAACGGTTTTGAACGGGCTGTTTGACTATGCCCTGGATAAACGGAATCCTGCCAGGGAAACGCGCGTAAAAGCAAAAAGATATGCTGTCAAGACCCAGCGCAGGAAAAACGCGAACGAAGTGATTTTTTCCGAAAAAGAACAGGAAATGGTCATCAAAGAGGCAATGGCGGATTTTGAGGCAACGCATAACATGGCGGATCTCGGAATCGCGCTGAACTTTTATCTTGGACTGCGTGCCGGAGAACTCAGCGCCCTGCAGTGGACGGACGAAGATGTTCCGAATTGCGTCATTACAATCTGCCGTTCGGAAGTCGTACACTACGAAGTCGACAAATCCGACCACGCTTACAAAAACGGTGTGGATGTGGTAGATCATCTAAAGGGTTATAAGGATTCCCGGCGGGTGCCGCTCTGTCAGGCAGCAATAGATATCCTGGCAATCGCCAAAAAAGCCCATCTGAAACACCCTGTTCTTTCTCCATGGATCTTTACAAATGCCCACGGAGAACGGCTGAAAGCAAACTCATTTCAAAACCGCCTGCGCTGCATCAATACAAAGCTTGGTCTGCCGCAGCGTTCGATCCACGGGATTCGGAAGACATTTGCCTCACGCTTGATCGACAGCCGGGAATTATCTCTGGTGGAGATCCGTGATATTCTGGGTCATAACGATTCACAGACAACTCTGAACTATTACGGCTTCGTTGTGGGGTCCGAAAAAGAACGCGCAGAAACCATCAATTCGGCCTTAAAGGCAGTCGGATTTGAAGAAATGGTATCAAAATCATCAAAAATGGTATCAAAATCCGTGAAAGCAAAAACGCCCGGAACCCTTATAAAATAAGGAATTCCGAGCGATTCACCGAACGGAGAAGGAGGGATTTAAGCGAGTAACGAGCCGAATGGATCGAGACAAAACCGCTGCGGGAGCTTGCTCACGAAAAGCGGTTTTGGCGAAGAGACATTAGGCGACAGACGGTATGAGTAAAAAGGCTTGCCTTTTTACGAATGCCGGCTCGTTACGAGCAATGGCTTGCGAAGCAAGCCTCAAGGAGCGAAGCTCTTTCAGAAAAAGCAAATAGCTGTCCGTGATTTCACGAGACAGCTATTGCTTTTCTGAAACGGAGAAGGAGGGATTTGAAGTCTGAGCCTCTCCGAAATTCCTTATAGAAAGGGGGCTTCCGGGCAGCGTCCGATGCCTGTACCCGAATCTGTACCCAAAAATGCTGAATCATTTCTTCATAAAAA
>CADBMM010000030.1 GCA_902795795.1 uncultured Lachnospiraceae bacterium
ACCCTGTTCGGGAAGCAGAGCGTGCTCAATGCCCATCTGTCCGACGTCAAAATAATTCGTAATATCGTGTTTGCAGGCAAAATCTCTGACACATTTGCAGTGCTCGGCAGATTTGATATCCTTGTTCGGGATGAAATGATCCATCACAAGCGCGATCTTGTCCTTATCAAACACAGACTGGTCCTTCAGACGCTCCATCTCGTGAATCGCGACAGGCGTTGTAATATCATTTCCCAGAACCAGATCCAGCTTTGCCTCGATCAGCTGCCCGGCATGCACTTCCTTAAGCCCGGCAGCCGCAGCAAGGATTTTCTGCGTCATCGTCATTCCCATGGTCAGCGCTCCTTTCTTTTTATCAAGAACGGGCAGAACCGGTCGTTCTGCCCGAAAGTCAGTTTCTTTTCTTTATACGAAAGATCAGTTGTTGATCAGCTTGTCTTCGTTGCTCCAGCTGTAAAGCTTGCGGATGTCCTCGCCTACCTTTTCGGACATATGCTCTGCAGCTTTTCTGCGCATTGCCTTGAAATGAACCTGGCCGCCCGCAGAGCTCATATCCAGCAGGAATTCCTTTGCAAAGGTGCCGTCCTGGATGTCTGCAAGGATCTTCTTCATGGTCTTCTTTGTTTCTTCAGTAATAAGTTTCGGTCCGGTGATGTAATCGCCGTACTCGGCTGTGTTGGAGATTGAATAACGCATTCCTGCAAAGCCTGACTGATAGATAAGGTCAACGATAAGCTTCATCTCATGGATGCACTCGAAATATGCGTTTCTCGGATCGTAGCCTGCCTCTACGAGAGTTTCAAAGCCGGCCTGCATAAGAGCGCATACGCCGCCGCAAAGAACTGCCTGCTCGCCGAAGAGGTCTGTCTCGGTCTCGGTGCGGAATGTTGTCTCAAGAACGCCGGCTCTTGCTCCGCCGATGCCAAGAGCATATGCAAGGCCGATATCCCATGCATCGCCTGTAGCATCCTGGTGTACGGCGATAAGGCACGGAACGCCTTTGCCTGCCTGATATTCACTTCTTACTGTATGACCGGGTCCTTTTGGAGCGATCATGATAACGTTAACGTCTGCGGGCGGTTTGATGCATCCGAAGTGGATGTTGAAGCCATGAGCGAACGCAAGTGTTTTTCCGGGTTTAAGATTCGGCTCGATGCTTTCCTTGTACATCTTAGCCTGCTTTTCATCGTTGATGAGGATCATGATAACATCGGCTACTTTAGCGGCGTCTGCTGCTGTCATTACTGTAAGGCCCTGAGCTTCTGCCTTTGCCCAGCTTTTGCTGCCTTCATAAAGACCGACAACTACATTCACTCCGCTTTCCTTTAAGTTGAGCGCGTGCGCATGGCCCTGTGAACCGTAACCGATGATGGCTACCGTCTTGCCTGCAAGCACTGAAAGATCACAATCCTGCTGATAAAAAATCCTGTTTTCTGCCATTTCCTCTTACCTCTTTTTTTTTTTATTATTAAACTACATTTGGCTGGCTGTTCAGCGCATCCAGGCAAATACTTTACAATGTTATATGAGACTGTTACAGGTATGCTGCCTTACGCAGCGTAGTGTCGCCTCGTTCCAAAGATACCACACCGGAACGGCATATTTCAAGCACGTTGCACGGTGAAAGGAGCATAACGAATTCATCGATCCTGGCCGGGCTGTCGGTCAGCTGAAGTACGATAGAAGTACGGCTGTAATCGATCGTCTTTGCGCCGAAGGCGTCGGCAGCGTCGAGTATGTCGCGTCTGCTTTCGGGATCGTTCTCCATTTTTATAAGGAGAGTCTCGCATTTTATGGAGTGGTCATCCAGCTCCTTTATCGATACGACATCCGGGAGCTTGTAAAGCTGGTTGATGAGCTGCTCCTTTACGGAGGGCTCTCCGTCGAACTGGACGGTTATACGTGAGAGCTCCGGGGACTCTGTTTCACTTACGTTAAGGCTGGCAATGTTGAACTGCCTGCGCCTGAACATGCTTGTTACACGGTTAAGAACACCATATTGGTTGCGTACCAGTACTGCAGCTGAGAATCTTTCCATATCCGGTCACGCCTCCTTATTCGTTATTATATCGTCCATCGAGCCGCCGGGAGGAAGCATCGGGAGAACGAATTCGTCTTTGTCTATCAGACAGTTGATGACATAGGTACCGTCGCAGGAAAATGCTTCTTTATAGGCATTTTCGAGCTCTTCCGGCGTGGAAACAGTCACGCCCTTAGTGCCGAATGCTTCGGCGAGCTTTACGAAATCTGTTTTCCGGTCGAGTATAGTGTTTGAATAATGCTTATTATAGAAAAGCGTCTGCCACTGGCGGACCATGCCGAGAACGCCGTTGTTCATTATGAGAATGACAAGCGGGACGTCATAGGATGCCGCTGTAGCCATTTCCTGCAGGGTCATGCCGTAGCTGCCGTCTCCGGTGACGAGTACGGTGCGTTCCTTCGAGCCGAAGGCCGCTCCGATAGCCGCGCCCATTCCGAAGCCCATTGTGCCAAGGCCGCCGCTGGAAATGAATTTGCGTTTCTTACTGAATTTAATATACTGTGCTGCCCACATCTGATGCTGGCCTACGTCTGTTACGACGGGAGTATCAGGAGTTAAATGCTTGTTGAGCATATCGAGAACGCGGAAAGGAGTCATTCCCTTGCGCTTGTCAGCGCCTGATTTTTCTTTTTCGCGGTATTTGTTTACCTGCTCGGTCCATTCCGGATTTTCCTTTTTATCCAGCATGGGGATGAGCTTTTCAAGCGTAAGTTTTATATCGCCTCTCAGACCGTTTTCGAACGGAACGTTCTTTCCGAGTTCGGCGCCGTCTATATCGATATGTACTATTTTTGAATGAGGAGCGAATTTGCCTTTGTTTCCCGTTACACGGTCGCTGAAGCGTCCGCCGAGGGCTATGATGCAGTCGCAGTTATGCATTGCGATAGAAGATGCGTAATGTCCGTGCATGCCCTGCATTCCGAGAAAACGGGGATGATCCGTCGGGATTGCCGAAATGCCCATGAAGGAGCAGCCGATCGGAGCGTCCAGAAGCTCTGCAAGAGCAAGGACTTCATCGGTAGCATTGGAAGCAATGACGCCGCCGCCTACATATATATAAGGCTTTTTGCATGCGTTGATCGTGCGTGCGGCTTCCTCAATGCGTATCTGTTTTGCGGGCTGTTTTTCATCCGGAAGGACGCGCGGCTGCGGCTCATATTCGCACATAGCCTGCTGGATATCCTTCGGTATATCTACAAGAACGGGGCCAGGACGGCCTGAGATGGCCAGTGAAAAGGCCTCGCGGATGATATCCGCAAGTTTTGTGATATCGCCTACGAAGTAATTGTGTTTTGTAATAGGAAGAGTGATACCTGTTATATCGATCTCCTGGAAGGCATCGGAGCCTATCATGGATGAGCCGACGTTTCCGGTAATCGCGACCATGGGAGTTGAATCCATGAATGCAGTCGCTATGCCTGTGACAAGGTTCGTTGCGCCGGGGCCTGAGGTCGCGAATACGACGCCGGGCCTGCCTGTTGCTCTTGCGTACCCGTCGGCCGCGTGAGCTGCGCCCTGTTCATGGGCAGTAAGGACGTGATGGATCTCGTCCTGATATTTGTAAAGAGAATCATATACGTCAAGGATCTGGCCGCCCGGATATCCGAAAACGACATCGCATCCCTGTTCGATCACCGTGCGAACGATGATATCGGCTCCGCTTAAAAGCATTTCCCATAGCCTCCT
>CADBMM010000031.1 GCA_902795795.1 uncultured Lachnospiraceae bacterium
ATCACATTGGGTATGAAGTGGAAGGAGATGACAGAGCGGTTATGGCAACTGTGGAAATCGCCTGGCCAGACCAGAAACTGGGCTTCCTTACGGTAGAGCAGCTTGACGATAAGGAAAAGCTGGAAAAGAGCGGGTGGAAGATTATAGATATGCTTAGCCTGTCAGAGGCAGTAGAGATATTCGGAGGTGAATGAAATTGACGAACCAGGTTAAAGTAGCAATTTCGTCGGATTTTCTGACGGCATTTGCAAAACTTCCTCGCGGAATTCAGGGAAAGGTCACGGAGTTTATCAATAAATTCCGAAATGACCCGCTGTCTCCCGGCATCAATTATGAAAAGCTGAGCAAGGGCATCGATAAAAAGATATATTCGGTCAGAATTGACGACACATACAGGGGAATCGTCGTCAGGGAAGAAGAGACAGGGGTATATCTGTTGCTTTGGGTAGATCATCATGATGAAGCCTACGACTGGGCTGCGAGAAAACGCTGTGAGGTCAATAAGAAGACGGGTGCAGTTCAGATTTTCGATGTACAGACAATAGAAGAGGCAGTGTCTGTACCGAGCACGGATGCACTGTTCAAGGCTGTTTCCGATAATGATCTTTTGGAACTCGGCGTACCTGAAGAGCAGCTTGCTTTTATTCGCTCCTTGTCTGATGCAAAATCATTCTTTGATGCGAAAGCATCCATCCCTCAGGATGCATTCGAGTACCTTTCCTGGATTACAGAGGGTATCCCGTTGGAAGAAGTTCTGGAATATGCAAAGGAAGAACGTGGTTCCGGAGAATCTGCCGAATCTATTTCTGACGCATTGGATACTCCTGCTTCACTTAAAGCCTTTGTTGTCGTGGAGGGTGAAGATGAGCTGAAGAAAATTATGGCTGAGCCTCTCGAAAAGTGGCGTGTATTTCTGCATCCGACGCAGAGAAAGATCGTGAATAAAGAGTATTCCGGCCCGGCCAGAGTGCTGGGAGGTGCCGGCACAGGTAAGACAGTTGTTGCGATGCACAGGGCGAAGCACCTTGCATCCAAACTGTCCGGTTCCCAAAGGATTCTCTTTACGACATTTACAGCAAATCTTGCGGCTGACATTAAGGAAAATCTTCGAAAAATCTGCACCATAGAAGAGCTCCGGAAGATTGAAGTGATCCATCTTGATGCCTGGGTCAACGGATTCCTCCGTGAATCAGGCTTTTCCGCACAGATTGATTATGATGGCATTGAATCCCTTTGGGAGAAGGCCATGATCATGGCGAACGTGGATCTTCCCTATGATGCCGGGTTTTATGAAGAGGAGTGGAATCGGGTTGTGATCTCACAAGAGGCCCTGTCTCTTGAGAAATATGTGCAGGCGACCCGAAATGGCCGCGGGACGCGGTTGAATCGTAAGAAGAGAATTCTGGCCTGGAAGGTGTTTGAAGCATATCAGAACCTGATGAAGGAAAATCAGATTCGTGATATTAATACTGCAATGTATGAGAGTAGAAAGCTTTTGGAGACGGGAGGAAATCATGCGAAGTATGCGGCAGTAATCGTGGATGAAGGTCAGGACTTTAGTGATAATGCGTTTCGGCTGCTCCGTGCATTGGCAGGGGAGGAGCATGCAAATGATATCTTTATTGTCGGCGATGCTCACCAGAGAATCTATCGAAATAAGCCAGTACTCTCCCGGTGCTCTATTAATGTGCGTGGCAGAAGCAGTATTTTGAAAATCAATTATCGAACTACTGAAGAGATAAGGAAGTATGCCTTTGCGCTTCTAAATGGAATATCTTTTGATGATCTTGACGAAGGCGTTGATCTTGGTGACCGTTGTCAATCTCTTACGCATGGTGAAAAACCGTCTATACAAGAGTTTAAAAGTGCCAGTGATGAGCTTGCATATATAATCGATGAGATTAAAAAGTTGGTGAATAATGGTGTTTCTTTACAAGATATTTGCGTTGTCGCCCGCACAAGAAAACTTGTAGATGACTATATCGCTCAATTCACAAAAGCTGGTCTTCGAGCATATGCAATAAAACGGAATAAAACAGATGATAGAAACTATGATGGTCTTCGAGTGGCGACTATGCATAGAGTAAAAGGGCTGGAATTTCAGTATGTATTCATAGCGGCGGTCAATAGTAGAATTGTTCCGTTATCATCTGCAATTAATAAGACAGACGCCATTTCGGAGGCAGAAACTACAACTTCTGAGAAGTGCCTGTTATATGTTGCGCTAACAAGGGCACAAAAGGGCGCTTATATAACGTGCTATGGAAAGAAATCTGAGTTTTTACGAGGTTGAAATAAGGATTTTGATAAATAAGAGCTTTTGAGTTGCATGCGTTCAATACCCATATTGATGTGTCGGAATACGGGCTGAATCCTATTGACAATACAACCTGGTTTCTGTTATCAAGCAGCTTGTCGTATTCGGGATAACTTCTTAAGAGCGAGCGGGATTATCGGTCATTTACAGAACCGAAAAGAAGGACAGATGAAGCTGCGATTGGACATTTTGAGAAGACTATGAGCTTGGAAAGGTACACAAACGTATGAGAGAAGAGAAGCGATTCATTATCTGATTAGTGGGTTTAGTGCTTGATTCCTGATTGTAAAGGATTGATAGATATACGGATTTATAAATAATCTTTGGGGGCATTATGACTAGAGAAGAACTATTGGAAGATGTAAAGCGGGGAGATCTTGTTAAGATATACACGGGTTCA
>CADBMM010000032.1 GCA_902795795.1 uncultured Lachnospiraceae bacterium
TACTCAGAACAGGTAGGTGTGTACTTACAATGAGTATAAACCTTTAAAGGGCTCAAATACTTCTGATAAAATCTGATCATTGCGATCATAGCTCTTTTCAGCATATTTAACTCATTTCGATTCTTCAATTAATAATCCATGATATCGGAGAAGCTTCATATAATCTCTGTTCAGCTGATCATAAGAAACCTTTCCTGCCTGGTTCCTGGCGACGATTAAGATGTCTTTACCCTGTCTGGTCTGCGAATTGTTAAGACGGAATATCTCACGCATCCTTCTTACGAATGTATGCCGGATAACGCTGTTTCCCACCCTTTTACTTACAGATACTCCGAGGCGGTTTCCTTCGTGCATGCCGTCTCTGACATACATCACCAGCAGTCCGGTAGATTTTGACGGCGCTGTCCGATATATTTCCTGGTATTCTGTATACTTCCTGATCGATGGGAATCTCTTCATTTACTTTGTTCCGAAACAAAAGGACCGCATGAAAGCGGTCCGTATACCTGCAAAAGTTCAGGCTGATAACTTAGCTCTGCCCTTGGCTCTTCTGTTAGCCAGGACCTTTCTTCCGCCTGCGCTGCTCATTCTGGCTCTGAAACCATGAACCTTGGATCTCTGTCTCTTCTTGGGCTGAAACGTCATTTTCATGATCCGATCACCTCCTGTCTTTTTATTATAGATAAAATAATTGGTTTAAAGCATCATTCATGATCTGTATGTGTGCTCATATTTAACGCTTACATACAAATCCGCCGACCCTAAGTGTAATGCATCTTTTGTATTATATAAATGAAATATCCGCACTGTCAAGGGATTTTTTACGTTTTAGAAAAGAATTTATGTTAACCTTTTTTAAACATCTGTTGATAAGTAAAAGGAATTGTCCACAATTTATTGAAATTCATGTGAATATAAAGTACAATAATATGGCATCACTTTCAGGTACTATTTATATAAGGAAGAAACTCATTTAAAACGCATCTGTTTATTAACTTTTAAATCACTGCCGGAGAATGTTGATAAATGTTTGAATTAATAAAAAACAAGTGGGATGAAATCATTCTTTTCATGAAGGACGCGTTTGAATATAACGAGCTTTCATATAAGACCTGGCTGCTTCCCTTAAAGCCTCTGAAGCTTACGGATGACTGTCTGTACATCATTGCTTCGGATAATCCGATGATCGTAAAGATCGTTGCAAAGAAATTCAAGGATCCTTTAAGCATTTCCATTGAAAAGCTTACAGACCTTAAAATCACTCCTGTCTTCATCACGGAATCTGAAGCCAGCAATCTTCCCGAGCACGAAGTAAAGGATACGCCGGTCTCTTCCTCCGAAGGCCAGGATTTTGATGAGCTGATCAGAAAAAAAGGCCTGAATCCCAAGTATACATTTGCATCCTTCGTTTCCGGAAAGTCCAACGAGCTGGCACATGCAGCTTCCCTTGCCGTTGCGGAGAATCCGGGTGAGGATTATAAGATCCTTTATTTATACGGCGGAGTCGGTCTCGGCAAGACCCATCTGATGCATGCCATCGCAAATTATATCCTGAAGAATAATCCGAAGGCAAATGTATTATATGTTACCAGTGAAGAATTCACCAATGAATACGTAAATTCCATCAGAAACAATACGACGTATAAGTTCCGGGACAAATACCGCAGTCTCGATGTCCTTCTCATCGATGATATTCAGTTTCTGGCTGACAAGGAAAGCACACAGGAGGAATTCTTCAACACTTTTAATGCTCTGTACAGAAACAACGGCCAGATCGTCATTTCCTCAGATCGTACTCCCAAGGAGATCAATAACCTTGAAGACCGCATAAAATCCCGTTTCGAATGGGGCATCGTGGCAGACATCCAGCCGCCGAACTATGAAACCAGGCTTGCGATCCTGCGCAAAAAGGAAGATATCGAAGGCTATACGATCGATGATGAGATCATCAAGTACATTGCTTCCAATATCAAATCCAATATCCGGACGCTCGAGGGTGCGCTTCAGAAGATCGTTTTAAAATCCCGCCTTGAAAAAAGCCAGGTGGATATCGATACCGCTTCCGTTATTTTACGTGATTTTATCGGAAACGACAGCGGCATCGAACGGATCACCCCGGAGAAGATCGTCTCCATTGTGGCCGAACATTACCACCTGGATGAAAAAGACCTGCTCTCATCAAAAAAGAATAAAGAACTGGCTTATCCCAGACAGATTGCCATGTATCTGTGCTGCGAAATGTGTGACGCAACGCAGAAAGACGTCGGAGAAGCACTCGGCGGCAGAGATCATTCAACAGTTATCCACGGAAGGAACAAAATTGCAGGAGAACTGCAGAATGATCAGAGCCTGAAAAATGTGATCGATGTACTGAAGAAAAAGATCATTCCCTGATAAACTTTATATACAAACCACTGAGCATAATTTCACATGATGCTCCACAAGGCAGCTTTGAAGTATATAAGGCTCCTGGACACTTTTCCACAAATTCACACGCACTGATACTGATAAAACTAAAATATATAATAAAAACGGAGATTGAAATGAAAATCAGATTCAACAGAGAACAGCTTTTAAATGCAATCAACATCGCGTCCAAGGCAGTTTCTTCCAAGA
>CADBMM010000033.1 GCA_902795795.1 uncultured Lachnospiraceae bacterium
TCCTCCTGCATGGCAGGCGTCATGTCAACGAAGTAAGCTGAGAAACCGGCGATACGCACTACGAGATTGTGATAATCTTCCGGGTGCGCCTGAGCCTTTTTAAGAGTCTCAGCGTCTACTACGTTATACTGGACTTCCATACCTCCCTGCTGGAAATATGCCTTGGTGGCATCCTCAAGCTTGGTGATACCGTCTCCACGCTTAAGAGCGGTAGGATGGATCTTAAGGTTAAGAGCCATACCGTCCATGAAGTGTGAGTGGTCAAATGATGTCGAGGACAGGAATACGGAAGTCGGTCCGCATACGTCACGGCCCTGGCAGGGGCTGGAAGCATCGGCGATCGGCTCGCCGGTCTTGCGGCCGTCAGGTGTAGCCCAGGTAATTTCTCCCTGTACAACGTGATCGGAAGCACCGAAGGTTCCGCATTTATATACCTTCGCACGGGAGGTATGGAACGGACGGCAGATATTGTAGTACAGGTCGATGCAGTACTTCATTTCTTCGTCAGCATAAGGATCGGCGTTTCCGTAGTGAGGAACCTCGTGCAGGATCCTCTGGCGGAGCATTTCGTGTCCTTCCCAGTTGGCGAGGATAGCATCCAGATATTCCTGTTTGGAAACCAGTTTCTTATCAAAGATCATATACTTCAAAGCGGTAAGACTGTCTGCTGTGGTCGCAAGACCTGTGGCAGTTCCGCCGAATGAATTGTATTTCGCACCGCCCTGGGACACGTCCTTGCCGCTTTCCATGCAGCCTTCCGTTGAAATGGAGAGGTTCGGGAACGGGAAGAGACGCGGGAATTCATATTCCGTATAGTTGTTAAGGCTGGCTGACCAGGTCATCATCCATGTGCAGATCTTTTCGAATGCATTGCGGACATCGTCCATGGAATTCATGTCTGTCAGATAACCGGAACGTAAGTGTTCAGGCACCTGAGCGCCGTTAATCGGGTTGGTTCCGTTGTTAAGAGCCATGACCAGGGCAATAGCCCAGTAGATGCCGCTGTGGCCCATGGATGAACCGTTGGGAGCGGGATAATCATTTCCGGAGCCTGTGATCTCCTGGCAGCCGATGAAAGCAAAGTTTCTGGCATCTTCAAGAGTGAATCCCAGTTCACGCTGCAGAGCGGGGATAATGACCTCATCATTCTGAAGCAGCGGAAGACCGCCGACCTTCATTGATGTGGCCATTGCGCAGTCCCAGATATCCTTCGGTGTGTTTTTGCCTGTTCTTAAGGAAACTGTAGGTTCGTGAAGCTGCAGCCTGCTCATGGCCTCAAGAACCATGAAGGATACAGGATTGGTAGCATCTTCACCGGTTTCCGGGATACAGCCGCCGATAGTTGTATGCTGGCCGAGATGCCCGATTCCGGCGGTCTGTGACATTTTGCCAAAGCCTCCTCCATAGAAGGTGTTGATCTTAAGGAAGAAAGCATCTACCAGCTCCTGAGCCTGATCGAGAGTGATCGTTCCTTCTTCGAGTTCTTTTTTCAGATACGGCCAGGTATACTGGTCAAAGCGGCCGAGGCTTGTAACGCCTGGATCATTGTCGACCTTAAGAAATACATTATAGAGCATGGTCTGCTGAAGAGCTTCCCAGAAGGTACGGGCCGGTTTTTCGGCGATCCAGTCAAGACCTTCTGCCATTTTCTGAAGTTCGGCAGCACGCTCGGGAGATGCGGTCTTTGCCTTTTCGCGGGCAAGTTCAGCATATCTGCGGGTCAGAGTGGATGCACCGTCGCAGGCGACCCGGGCAGCATCATAGAACATATATTTGCCCATGTCATCGCCCATTATATTGCCTTTGTGCTCATCAAGCCAGTCCTGAGCCTGTTTGCGGATAGCTCCATAGCCTTTTTTCAGAATGTTCTGGAAGCCGGGGGTCAGATGACCCGGAGGAAGCATAAGCGGCCAGCCGCCGATCTTGCCATAGTCCGAAGCCTGCAGCGCAAAAAATTCTTCTGCGCCGTCCGGCAGCCATTCTTTGTAGCCGAACGTGTTAAAGAGATCCGACATCTCAGTGCCGATCTCGCGAAGCTTTTTCAGGCTTTCCGGAGATACGGCCAGCTTCTGATGGGAGTACAGAGGATCTTCCTCGGGTGCGTGATGAAGACCGTCTTCCTGGATAGGCCAGGTGTTCTCAATATCGACCATAAGCCATCTGAGTCCGTTTGATTCGCCCCATCCGCGATGTCCCATGTCACCTACTAAAAGGTCGTCGTCCAGAATATCGATCGGCATACGTGAGATCACATAAAGAGATATGTAAGGTTTCTGAACCATCGGAGGGAAGTTGCGGTATTTACGCAAAGCCTCGAGCTGAATGGCTTCCTTCTCGGAATCGGCAACTATAAGCCGGTCACGTACCTTAACACGCATACGCTCAATTCTCGGAGTTACAGGTCTGAATTCGTACATATTAATAATCCTCTCACTTTAACCGGAAGTCCCGGCAGATAAATGCAGGTGGGCTGATGCTTGTATCTGGCATCTTTATTTCCACCGATTTATGAAATATATCTTTTTAACAAATAAAGAAATAAAAAATGTACTTTTTATGGCTAATATGATAATATAAAAACAGTCATTTGACAATAAAAATCTGTGAAAAAGATAACACATAAATTATTTTCTGAATTATAATATAAACTGTTGAACAAGATATTTGTGCAATATACGGCATCTCTCTGTTTTATCGGCTTTTGTGTTATAATATCAAACATAATACTGTACATTTAGCTATAAAAAACTAATAAGCGGTCAGTACCGCGGAATGGAGAAAAGTATGGTAACAGGACGTTTATACGACATTCAGGGTTTTTCGGTTCAGGATGGCCCGGGAATAAGAACAACAGCATTTCTTAAAGGATGCCCGCTTCGCTGCCCCTGGTGCCACAGTCCGGAATCCCAGTCCTTTGAGAAGCAGCTGAGCTGGATGAGCATGCGCTGCCTTGGACTTGAAGCCTGCAGCAGCCGCTGCATGAA
>CADBMM010000034.1 GCA_902795795.1 uncultured Lachnospiraceae bacterium
ATCTTTCGAAAGATCCGCCTGGATCACAAGCAGCCGGTACCATCCTTCCGACGGAAGTCCGACAATATCGGAACGCTGGGTCAGGACTTTCCTGTCTATCTCTTTACCGTCCAGTATTTCCGTAAGCAGAGAGTCGTATGGGTGGAAGAGGGAGTAATGCGTACTCCTTTTCCGCTGGATAAGGATCGAAAGATATTTTATGAGTATATTGAAAAGATCGACAATGCCCTGCGTGGGTTTCCTGTTGTTGCACGACATAACGATGTGATTATAATAAACGTTCTTATATTTAAAAACATAGCCTACGGTATAGTATTTTGACAGGTTTTTGCCGGGGCCGTTGATCTCTATTCCGCTGGAGCCTGTCCAGTGCTCGAGCAGATGCATTTTGCGGAATTCGGAAACCGTTTCGGGAGAATGGTAGCCTCGGGTGATAAGGCCGAGAGCTACCGGGCAGTCTATCGCTATGCCGGGAGTGTTTCCGACAAGCATCAGCGCGGAGTCGGATATCGCGATGTAGTTGCCTATGACCGGTTCGGACAGGGCGAGGAATTCAGTTTCGGTTTTTTCTTTAATGATGGCGTCCTGCATTCCAAGGACCCATTCTCTTATGTGATCGAAACAGCGGTTCACGGTGCTGAGCAGCTTGTTAAGATTCATGCCGTCGTTTATGACGACTATTCCGTCAAGTTTCTCCTGTGTTTCGAGCTCATCACGTTCACGGTCCCTTGTGCAGATCATATAAATGTCTTTGGGTTTGTCCAGCTTTATCGCTTCGGAAAGCATACCGATGTACAGGGTATCGGTTTTGAAAATGCCGCCGGCGCTCGCAATAGCGTCGTAGGAAGTGAATTCAGGTGCAGGTTCGGTGAATATGTTTATATCAAGGGGGTGATCCGAAATATACTCAAGAATTATAGGTAATGAAATGGAAACCATATATATCCTCCCGCATGAACAGCAGCGGTAATTATAGCAGGCCCATAAGTTTGTAAATTTACTGATTTAACAATGGATCAAATACATCATTGTGCTGAAAGCATAACATAAAAGAAGCATTTATTCAATGTACAACCTGCTTTTGCATGAGCGATTGTGATTTTTGCAACGTTTTGGACTTTCATATTCCAATTTTTCCCAATGCGTTTTTTTATCCATAATAATATATTGTTAATAGCATCAATTATTTTGATAGTTTTTGCAAAATAATTAAGCAAGTGCAACAACAAGGCAAAAGGAGGAATTGCAAATGAAAAAGTTTCTTGCTTTAGCACTGGCAGCATTGATGGTAATGTCAATCGCTCCGGTAACCGCTTCAGCTGAAGGCTTAGAGGGTAAGGACATCAACGGCGGCGAGCCCGTAAAAATCGGTTTCGTTTCCATGAGTACTCTCGGAATCACCAACGAGCTTTATGAGCTCGCAAAAGTAGATGCTGTTCAGCAGTATCCGAACGTTGAGATCGTTACATTCGATTCTCAGTACGACGTAGTAAAACAGAATCAGTACATCCAGGAGTGCATCACTCAGGGCTTCAGCGCTATCATCACAGAGCCGCTGGATACAGAAGCACTCAATGCTTCCATCCTCGATGCAGAAGCAGCTGGCGTTGCAGTTATCTCCCTTAACACAGGCGCATCTGCAACACATTCACTTCACCTTCAGGGCACCGACTACGGCATGGGTTACTTCGGCGGACAGTATCTGTCAGAGGCTCTTGGCGGAGAAGGCAAGATCATGGTTCTCGATTTCCCGACAGCTATGATGGCTTCAGCTCGTCAGTATGAAGGCTTCATGGATGCAGTAGCAGAGTTCGGACCGAACGTTGAGATCGTTGACCATCAGAATCTTGACGGCGTAACGACGGACATTGCACAGACCACCTGCGCAGACGTTCTTACAAAGCTCAACAATGAAGTAGATGCTATCTACGCTGTAACAGATGATATCGCTCTTGGCGCTGTTCAGGCTCTTAAGGCAGCAGGCATTCCGGACGGACAGGTAAAAGTATGGGGCGGCACAGGCTACTCATATGCATTCGAAGGAATCCGCGACGGCAGCTGGTACGGCACATCATGGTGCGACACCTATGCCCAGGTAACGACAGCTATCGAATTCGCTCTTTACTTCGCAGCATCAGGCGTTAACTCTGTTAAAGCCGGATACACATCCACACCTACCGTTTATCAGTCAATGTTCCCGGTAACAAAAGATAATGTAGATACTATACAGCCTCTTTCACGTTGGGATCAGACTGCTTCAGCAGGTTGACATTAAGCTATTAAAGACAGGGCGCTGTGCGCTTAAGCGCAGCGCCCTTTATATTTGACAGGAGGGGCTGGACAATTATGAAATTAAACCAGAAGGCAATGAGAAAACTTACAATCATAATGCTCGTTGTCATTTTGTGGGTCATATTTGCTCTGATCACCAATAATTTCGTTACAGCGAGAAATACAGTCATGCTTCTTAAGGATTCGGCCTATGTCGGTCTGATAAGCATCGGAATGTGTTTCGTCCTGGTCTGCGGAGGCGTGGATATTTCAGCCGGCGGAATAGTGTCGGCAGTAGCGATCATAGGTGCGAGAGCTTCTTTCATTCCGGGAATACCTGGATTTATGGTAGTGGTTATATGTGCGGGCGCAGGCCTCCTCATGGGTCTTGTTAACGCTCTTCTTATTACGAAGCTTCATCTGAGCGATTTCGTGGCTACTCTGGCCAGCGGTATTGCCTACGGCGGACTGGCATACGTATTTGCTTTCCATAATCAAACCACTGGTATTATTACATCAAAGGGCATCGAAAATTCCAGCTTTCTGGCGATAGGCAAGGCTATCGGAGCAGATCCTATGTCAGGAAATCCGGGTATTTACCCGATAATAATTGCATGGATAATTATCTCAATACTGGCATTTATATTCCTTACCAAAACAAAATTCGGAACACATATATATGCATCCGGATCAAATCCGGCGGCGGCCAAGATGTCCGGCGTTCCCGCTGACAAGATCAAAGGCATCTGCTATATGATCTCCGGCGCGACGGCAGGCATAGCTGCGGCATTTGTGGTTGCGAATCAGACAGCTGCATCATCTTCCGTAGGCGCGGGCTATGAGTTCCAGGCGATGACAGCCTGCGTTGTCGGCGGCGTTGTATTGGGAGGCGGAAAAGGCGACCATATCAATGCGCTGTTCGGTTCCATCTTTATGACTTTGATAATAAACGGCCTTAACAAGTTTGGCTTAAGCGTGGCCTACACATATCTTGCCGAGGGCATAATAATCATTGTAGCCACGGCTTATGACTCCGTACTTAACGCATTCCTGCTCAGAAGGCAGATAGACAAAAATATACAGGCAGTGAAAGCCGCACATGCCCGGGAGGGAGGCGGACAAGCGAATGAGTGAAGAGATCTTATTGAAAACAGTCGGAATAAATAAATCCTTTAACGGCATTCAGGTGCTTAAAAATGTTAATTTCGAGCTTCGTAAGGGCGAAGTTCACGCACTCATGGGAGAAAACGGTGCCGGAAAATCGACTCTTATCAAGATCATTACCGGTGCATATACAAAAGATTCCGGCGAGATATATGTTGACGGACAGCTTGTCAATATAAACAACCGCCAGGATTCCATCAAAGCCGGTATAGCGGTCATTTACCAGGAACTTTCTCTTATCCCGTCACTTACTGTCTACGAAAATATCTTTATTGGACAGGAAATAACCAAAGGAAGTTTTAACAACACCGCTGAAATGCGTAGAAAGGTCGTTGAACTTACAGAAAAACTCGGCTTCGACATAAATCCCGATGAGACTATCGAAACCATGACTATGGCCAAAAGGCAGATGGTCGAAATACTTAAGGCACTTATGTTCGACGCAAAGCTCATCATCATGGATGAG
>CADBMM010000035.1 GCA_902795795.1 uncultured Lachnospiraceae bacterium
AGTCATTATTAATGCATATCCTGTATATTCCTTCAAGAGACCGCTTCCGCTTAGTGCGGGTTCCCCAGCGGTACTAACGCTCCCGCAGCGCTTCGCTTGCGATCGCGAAGTACCGGGACCCGCAATGTCTCTTTCAGGAGTATACGGTTCTATGCATTGTTATACGTTTAGTGCGACAGCCTCTTTTAATATAAGTTATTCTTCCAGAGCTATATCAGTATCTGTACTTTATACTGTAAGAGATCCGTATTGACTGATCGCTTCATCAACGGTCATGCTGCCGGTTCCGACCAGATAAGCCGCATTTCGCACCTGTACGGCAAGCGGATCCATTATCCCCATCATTCCCGGTGAAAGTACCCGTTCAGCAGGAATCTTACTAAAGGGTTCATACACAGAGTCAAATGACAGGTCTGTTGTCGGTGTAACCAGACGTTTTATTGCAGCCATCTTGTTAAGCTCTTCACGGGTGACCAGGAAACGCATAAATTCATTTGTCATGTCAAGATCGTCACAGGTCTTATTGACCGAAAATTCCACAGACGGGCTGCCGACAAAATAACCGCCGGCTTCCGATAACGGAACGGGTGCGAAATAATAGGTGAAGGGCGATTCGGAAAACGCCTCGGACTGGCTTTCCCGCTTCGCTGTTCCGGATACGATATCACCGGTACAGATCATCATAGGGACATCCCCTTCAAAGAATCGAAGAATGACCTCTGAATAGTTGTCGCCTATCTCGCCGCATTTTTCCATATTGATATAGCCTTTTTCGATCAGCTGCATCATAGACTCAAGACCCAGGCGCATGCACTCGCCCGCTGAGGGCTCCAGCGCATTCGCAGCCTGAAGCAATTCCGTGTCGCCGTCGAGAGCCGCCACGACTTCCGGATATACAAGTGTATTCATCATGCAACCGGAAGGATCGGCGCTGTAGCCCATCATGGGGCTGTCATATCCCTTGCCGATGAACGCCTCACATACATTCAGCAGTTCTTCCCATGTAGCCGGAACCTGCAGCCCTTCCTTCTCAAACAGGTCATTATTTACAAGCATACCGTAGTTTCTTATGAAAATCGGTACCATAAGCAATTGGCCATCGGCATCATAACTTAGCAGGCTTGAACGAAGGCATTCCAGATCCAGACCCAATTGCGGATCTGAAAGGTCCTCCATGTGATCAAAAACTGTCTGATATTTTTCATTCCCGATCATCCATGGATAAGAGAAGAAAATATTCGGGGCATCGTTGCTTTCCAATATTGTCTCAAGCATATTGTTGTAGTCATCCGGCTTAAAATAACTCAGTTCAACATTGGGATAAAACTCATTGAAGCTGTCAAATTCCGCTTCAAGCGCTTCGAAGTTGGAATAGCTTCCAATTACAGTGATCTCGCATTCGGTGTCTGTATCCAGCATCGGCTGGAATTCGCCGCCGGATTCCGCCCGGACCTGAGATGGGCATGCCATAGAAGCAACAATGAGCACAGCGGCCAGGATAGTGTGAAGCATTTTTTTCATTTTCTCTTTTCCTCCTTGATCCTTCTGATTTCTTTGATAACAAGTTTCATATCGACCGGTTTGGGTATATGCCCGTTCATCCCGGCATTCATACATTCCGTAACATTTTCAGAGAAAGCATCGGCAGTCATGGCGATGATGGGAATGGACGCAGCCCATTTGTTTTCCAGCTTACGTATATGCCGCGTCGCGTCCAGACCATTCATTTCCGGCATCTGAATATCCATAAATATCAGATCATAACTTTCTTCCGCGGCTTCCGCCATTTTATTTACACATATCCGGCCGTTTTCAGCACGTTCTGTCGTGATGGCGAACATGCTCAGCATCATTGAAATGATCTCCCAGTTAACATCGTTGTCTTCAGCGATAAGTATATTCATCCCGGCCAGATCGGAGTAATCATCCTCCGGCTCCAAAGGCTTCGTTTCCGCCCCGATCAGCTCGTTGATCTTCTCGTACAGTCTGGAACGAAACAGCGGTTTGCCAATGAATCCGTTCGCCCCTGCTTCCTTCGCCGCGTCCTCGATGTCGGACCAGTCATAAGCGGATGTAATAAGGATCTGGATCTTTGCATCGACTTCCGACCGGATGCGTCTGATGGTATCGATCCCATTCATTCCCGGCATCTTCCAGTCAAGAATAAGCACATCGTAATCCTTTCCGGTTTCATGCCGCTGACGGGTCATTTCCAGAGCTTTCATGCCGTTATCCGCCTGATCCGCTTTTATTCCCAGAGACTCCAGTGCATCCACTGCCGTCTCCAGAAGGACCGGATCGTCATCCGCTATCAGCACTTCAACATTATCGATCCGCATCTCATCCAGCTGCTTTTCAGCAATGGGAAGATCCAGCGTAATGATAAAAGTCGTGCCTTTTCCGACTTCGCTCTGGCACTCGATCGTTCCATCCATCAGCTCGACCATCTGCTTGGTGATCGCCAGGCCGAGTCCGGTTCCCTGAATGCTGTTGACCCGGCTGTCAGTCTGCCTGGAAAAAGGCTGATACATCTTTTCCAGAAATTCGGGACTCATGCCAATACCGGTGTCCGCCACACAATATATCAGCTTAACACATCCTGCCTTTTCCGATTGTTCCTCGCGCAGGTCCACGAACACGCTGCCGCCAGGCATCGTATATTTTATCGCATTGGAAAGGATATTGATATAGATCTGATTCAGCCGAAGCTGATCCGCGTAAAGATATTCCTTTTCCATTCGGTTGATCCGGAAACTGAAATCAAGATTTTTCTCCTTGATCATTGGTTGAGACAGATTCATCAGGTTCTGTACTGTCTCTACGATTGAAAAGGTCAGCGGACTCAGGTTGAGTTTTCCGCTCTCCACCTTGGAAATGTCCAGAATATCATTTATAAGCGTCAGAAGATGACTGCCTGCCAGACTGATCTTCCTTAAGTTTTCTGCTATGGCTTCCCTGTCATCCAGCTTTTTTTCGGCAATAGTTGTCAAACCGATGATTGCATTCATCGGGGTACGGATATCGTGGGACATAGTAGAAAGGAAATCGGTTTTTGCCTTATTGGCTGCTTCGGCTTCCATGGCGGCGACTTGAAGCTTTTTGTTGAAGGAACGCATATACAGGAAGTCCATAACCAGCAGAAGCAGCAATCCGAAGGTTACGATCCCGATCAGCAGCCAGTTCTCCGTATCTGCCTGCAGGTCACTGACAGTGGTACTGCTCAGCAGTACCCAGCCTTCCGTGGACGTGATGGGCGTATGCGCGACAACACATTCCCTGTCTTTTGAATCCAGCATAGTAAACGAGCCTGTTCCGGACAGAACATTCTCAAACAGCTGCTGCTGAACCTGGAGCCCCGGCTGATTATATGATTTATAGAACTCGAAGAAGCTGTTATTTTTGAATGAGCGTCCTCGGATGACATAGCTGCCCTCCGTATCTATGATGGAAAAATCTTCATTCTCATATTCTTCCTGAGGAAATACCCATTTTTCCTCAAGGTTGGATGTCGGCATGATACGCAGCAGATAAGCTTCCTTCTTTTCCCCTGTCTTCGCATCCACCACTGTGATCCGGTTGCAGAAGGCCAGAGACTGTTCGCCGTTGAGGGGATTGGTATAGGTCCGGGTGATGTTTATCGCCTTGCCGAGATCAGCGATCCAGGCTCCGTCTCCTAACAGATCCAGACGCTCATATGATACCTCGTAATCATTCTCAGTGTTCGGCCTCGGACGCGTTGAATAACCTGTCAAAGTTTCCACATCGATCAGGTGGGCAGATGTGTCAGTCTTCACATGGGTCGCCCTTACATATGCTGCCGCTTCTTCCAATGTCATATTCTGGCTGTTAATGTATTGCGCCCAGTTGTCGCAGATCCCCTGTTCACCTTCCAGATAGTTTCCGGTAACGCGTTCCATGGCAATAGTCGTATTGAGAAAGTTTTCCACCTTTTGTCGATAGTTTTCTGCTCTCTCGAAATTGGAATACAGCGCAACGAAGACCAGTATGGCACCTATCAAAGCTATATTCGTTATTACGACCCATGATGACTTAAGACGGCTCATTTAAACAATTCCTCCAAATGGGGGTGGGTGAAATATTATTACAGACAAAGTCTGAAAAGCAATTTCTTTTTTTGTTCTAAATTTCGACGATTAAAAATATATACAATAATTATATATAGATAACTAAGAAAACTCAATGACTATCATGTTTTGAGCGATACATCATTTTGATCAGATTTTACAAGCCAGAAATTGTTTTATAAAGTTCTTTCTGAATAAAATCTTCTGAAATCTAAAGAGGACTTAATAGAAATCAAAAAAAGGAAGTGTATCATCACACTTCCTGAAACATGGAGCATAGGGGGATCGAAATATATTCCTTGGTTCCAGCTCAAAGGCCACATTCTGTGGTATGTATACGTGTATACCCAACTATATATAGTTTCGACCCCATTATTTAACCCCGTAATTATTTGCTTAAAGCTTCAACCATTTTTTCAAATGTAGATTTCTTTCTGCCATTTGTAGGCACATTCTTAAAAGTAAGCTCATCTTTATAATGATTGTAAAAGTATTTTTTTGCTTCAGACATTTTGTATTTATCCTTAACTGGATTATTGTTTTCATCAAAAGTTAAAGCAGTCTGGCAAAACTCCTTCTCATCAGATGGTTTATTTTCTACTATCCAACCATACATTTGAGGAATAGACAAAGTTTTATAGTCCCATTCTTTTTTCTCTTTTGCCATTTCAATTTACTCCTTTCATTAAGAAACAATTAGTTATTTTTATTATATAGTCTTCACTTCAATTTGTCATCATTTATTAACATAATCTTTGAGAAAAAAACAGTAATCACAATAGATCATTTAAAGTATTTATTGCTCTCTCAACTATTTCAGTTGCAATGGCTTGTTCTTCCTATTCTAATTGCTAC
>CADBMM010000036.1 GCA_902795795.1 uncultured Lachnospiraceae bacterium
GCCTCTCCGGAGTATTACTACTCACCAATCTGAACAATTGTAGAGTAGCACATTCCGGGAGAAAAATCAAACGGAGGTGGAAAAATGAAGAAAAGAGAATGGGTGCAAAAAGAACCGACGCCAAAAATTAATGCCGATGAAATTCCAAATATTGAGTTCCGCATTCTCAGTGACGCGATCTGCAGAAAGTTAAAGGAGTTCTACGACAACCCGAAGAACAAGCAGGAATTTGAGCAGTGGCGTAAAGCCAGGAGGGCAAAGACGGCATGAAAAGAGCGATAAAGAAGATAATCATAGAAGGAAGCGTCCTAGCGGCAGTCGGATCGTTAGTCTTCTTTGCCAGCGGAATAGAGGGCGGAGCGCCACTTTTGCCATGTGCCATAGGAATGGCTGTGTGCATCGCATGGATCGCCGTTGTAGAGGTGGCCAATGGATAGGATAGAACTTTACCAGCAGTTATACCGAACAATAATGGCCGCCCACACGCCAGAACAATTCCGGGAGATCACACGACTTATCAAGGCACACAGGAAAGAGCTCGGCGCCATTGAGACAGATGATCTGCTCCGCATAAAGGCGAACAGATATAACGAGGTATTAGCGAGCCGCGCATCGTTAATATAGATTGTCCTTCCTGAATATGGATATACACTTCATGATACAAATTCCCAGCCTCCGGCGCGGAGGAGGCACTTTGTTACTCGAAAAGCACGAAAGAGCTGTTAAACAGCCCTGGAAAAGAGGAAAAAATGTCAGTGAAAATCAATAAATTAACGATCGAAAATACAAAGCGGATCAAGGCCGTTCAGCTTGAACCGGCGGCAAATGGACTGACTGTGATCGGCGGGAACAACCATCAGGGCAAGACTTCTGTCCTGGATGCGATCGCCTGGGCTCTCGGAGGCGAAAACTTTCGTCCTTCAGAAGCAACCAGGGAGGGATCGGTTGTCCCGCCATATCTCAGGGTCGTAATGAGTAACGGGCTTGTTGTCGAGCGAAAGGGAAAAAACAGCGCCCTTAAGGTAACAGACCCTTCCGGCCAGAAAGCAGGACAGCAACTGCTTGATTCGTTCGTAGAAAAACTGGCAATCAATTTGCCGAAGTTTATGGAGGCTTCAAACAAAGAGAAAGCAAAAACGCTGCTGCAGATCATTGGCATAAATGATCAGGTTGAAATGCTGGAGAAGAAAGAAACGGAGCTTTATAACCAGCGAACCGCTATAGGACAGATCGCCGACAGGAAGAAAAAATATGCTGAAGAACAGCCCTATTATCCCGATGCACCAAGTGAACCGGTTTCACCTGCAGGGTTGATCAGAGAGCAGCAGGAGATCTTAGCCAGGAACGGTCAACGGGAACAGTGGAAACGCGAGTATGACGATATTTTAAAGGCGTTGGATTATACGGAAAAAGAACTCGAAGGGCTCACACAGAAGATTCACGAGCTGTCGGAGCGCAAAGCAGAACTCATAAAGCGTTCCAAAGAAGCTCAGAAAACACCTCAGGAGCTCCAAATGGAGTCCACCGCTGAGCTGGAAGCTTCTATCGAGAACATCGACGAGATAAACCGTAAGGTCCGCGCTAACCTCGATAAAGCTAAGGCTGAGGATGATGCATCTGCCTGTCGTCGTGACTATGAAGCGCTGACAGATCAAATCGAAAAAGTCCGCATGGAAAAGATAAAGCTCTTGTCATCGGTAGAGCTGCCTCTCCAGGAATTATCCGTAAAAGACGGGGAATTGATCTATCAGGGACAAAAATGGGACAACATGTCCGGAGCTGACCGCCTGAAGGTATCAACCGCTATTGTACGTAAGCTTAATCCTGAATGTGGATTCGTCCTTCTGGATAAGTTGGAACAAATGGACCTTAATACTCTGAAAGAATTCGGATCATGGTTGGAATCTGAAGGACTGCAGGCGATCGCGACCAGGGTCAGTACCGGTGATGAATGCAGCATCATCATAGAGGATGGTTACGTAGTAGGCGAACAAAAAGAAAACACGGCGCAGGTCACCGATTGGAGCACCGTTGAATTATAAGGAGGAGAAATATGCAGATTACAAAAGGAAGAATATCAGGGGCAAAGAAGGTTCTTGTCTACGGCCCGGAAGGCATTGGAAAGACCACTTTTGCATCACACTTTCCGGATCCAGTGTTCATTGACACAGAAGGATCAACAAAGGAACTGGATGTAGCAAGGCTGTCGTCCCCGTCTTCATGGACCATGTTGAAGGAAGAAGTACGCTATGTAATACAGAATCCGGCTGTGTGCAAAACGCTGGTTATTGACACGGCGGACTGGGCAGAAAAGCTGGCTATCCAGGCAGTCCTTGACGAACATGACAAACATGGAATTGAAGACTTCGGATACGGGAATGGATATCGGTACGTCTATGAAAAATTTGGAGAATTGTTAAATCTTCTCTCAGATGTCATCGAAGTCGGTGTCAACGTGGTAATGACAGCACACGCAGCGCTGCGGAAGTTCGAGCAGCCGGATGAATTAGGAGCTTATGACCGTTATTCCATGAAATTGATCGATTCTCCGAAAACATCGATCAGTGCAGCAGTAAAGGAATGGGCGGACATGGTTCTGTTCGCGAACTATAAAACGATCGTGGTGACGGACAGCAAGACCAAAAAGGCAAAAGCTCAGGGCGGCTCCAGAGTCATGTACACAAGCCATCATAGCTGCTGGGACGCAAAAAACCGGTACGGTCTTCCGGAAGAATTACCGTTTAAATATGATGAGATCCGTAGTGTGATCGAGGATAACTCCCGGCAGGAACAGGTAGTAATTTCAAAGCAGACTCCGAGGGAACCGGACCCGGTACCAGCCAAAGAGCCTGCTGCAGAAAACAAAACGCTTGGGGATCTGCGAAAAGAACAGCCGGTAACAGACCAGGATCTTGATATGAGGATACCAAAAGCTCTCAGAGATCTCATGCTGCATGACAATATCGGGGAATGGGATATTGAGAATTTCGCGGAAGCAAAGGGCTTTGTGCCGATCGGATCGCATATTTGGGAGTATGAGAATATCAACCCCGGAATTATCGAAGGGCTGTTCGTAGCTCAGTGGACAAAGGTCCGCGATCAGATCCGGCAGGCCAGAAATGATCAGGAAATACCATTTAATTAATAAAGAAAATCAGAAGGAGAAAAAACAATGAATAATAATGGATATGAACTGGATTGGGATAGCACTATTGATCAGGATGAATCACAGGGGTTTGTTCTACTGCCGGAAGGCGACTATAACTTCACGGTAGATAGGTTTGAAAGATCTTGTGTGGGTAGTGATTCTGAAAAGTATGCGGGCATGAAAATGGCTATCGTGTATTTGAATATTCAGGCTCCTGGATCGGAAGATGTGCAGTTAAAGGAAAACTTCATTTTGCATAGTAATTTCGCGTGGAAGATCGGAAGCCTGCTTGTGGCTGTGGGCCTTAAAAAGAAAGGTGAAGAGATCTCCGGTAATTACTGGCAGAGGCTGCCCGGATCAAAGGGGCGCTGCAAGATCGTCCAGAATCCGAGTAAAAATAATCCCGATAAGAAATTTAATAACATTCAGACGTTCTATGCGCCTGATGACAATAAAGACAGCGGGTCGAACAAATGGGCGATCTAATGCAACTCAGGCCATATCAGCAGGCTGCGCATGATGCCATTTTTGCAAAGTGGGAGGGAGGAGCAGACAAGCTGCTTCTCGTCCTCCCGACCGGGACTGGCAAGACTATCGTTTTTTCAGCGGTTACGAATGATTGTGTGCGGGAAGGGAAACGTGTCTTGATCCTTGCACACCGAGGGGAGCTGCTTGACCAGGCTGCCGATAAACTTCGCAAAAGTACAGGCCTTGGCTGTGCGGTCGAAAAAGCAGAATCGTCTTGCATGGGATCCTGGTATCGCGTAGTTGTCGGATCTGTCCAGACGCTGATGCGCGAATCAAGACTTAAGAAATTTCCGGAGAACTATTTCGGAGCGATCGTCGTGGATGAAGCGCACCACTGTATTTCAGACAGCTACCAAAAGGTGCTGCAGCATTTTCCAAGAGCAAAAGTGCTGGGCGTTACGGCGACCCCGGATCGTGGTGATATGCGCAACCTGGGCACGTATTTTGAGCAGATAGCTTATGAGTACACCCTTCCGCAAGCTATCCGCGAAGGATATCTCTGTCCTATCAAAGCACTGACTATCCCTTTAAAGATCGATATCAGCGGAGTTGGGATCTCTGCAGGTGATTTTAAGGCAGGAGAGATCGAGACGGCATTGGATCCTTATCTGGACCAGATCGCAGAAGAGATGAAAAAACACTGTGTAGATCGAAAAACGGTCGTGTTCCTTCCACTGATTAAAACCTCGCAGAAGTTCAGGGATATTCTGATTGATCATGGTTTTAAAGCTGCTGAAGTTAACGGGAACAGCGAAGACCGGAAAGAGATCCTGCGTGATTTCGATGAAGGTAAGTATAACGTTCTATGTAATTCGATGCTTCTCACAGAAGGCTGGGACTGTCCGTCTGTTGACTGCATCATCGTTCTGAGACCTACGAAGATCCGCAGCCTTTATTCGCAGATGGTAGGCCGGGGAACAAGGCTGAATCCTGGCAAAGATCACCTTTTACTGCTGGATTTCTTGTGGATGACTGATCGTCACGATTTGTGTCATCCGGCTTCTCTGATCTGCGAGGATCCGGATATAGCGCAGAAGATGACAGAGAACCTGGCAAAGGATCCGGAAGTAGCAGTGGATATCGAAACTGCCGAACAGACTGCTTCAGAGGATGTCCAAAGAGATCGGGAAGAAGCTTTAGCCAAGCTATTGGCAGAACAGAAGAGGAAGAAAAGCAGGCTTGTAGATCCGCTGCAGTTTGAAATGTCTATCCAGGATCTTGACCTGCAGAACTATGTGCCTCCGTTCGGTTGGGCAATGCAGCCGCCGACAGAGGACCAGAAAAAGACCCTTGAAAACCTGCAGATCAATCCGGAAGGCGTGGAAAATGCCGGCAAAGCCGATCTTCTAATTGAGAAGATCCAAACGCGCCGGGATGAGAACATGACGACTCCTCGCCAGATCCGGCAGCTTGAAAACAGGGGCTTTGAGAACGTGGGCAGCTGGTCCTTCGAGCAGGCAAGAAGGCTGATCGACCGGATCGCAGGGAACGGATGGAAGACCCCAAGAGATATTGACCCACATACATACATTCCGCCTGCAATTGAAACATCAGAAGCTCTTACATGGTGATTGATATGGAGAACATTCAAAACTTACTTAAGTATATTGATCCGGCATCTTGTACTTACGAAGAATGGACCCTCGTAGGAATGGCTTTAAAAGAAGAGGGCTGCAGCGTTAATGTCTGGGAAGATTGGAGCCAACAGGATTTTGGTAGATACCACAAAGGAGAATGTGCCAGGAAATGGAATTCTTTCCAGGGCGCTTCAGCTCCAGTAACCGGAGGAACCATCTACCAGATGGCTCTTGACCGCGGGTATCAGCCGGATCGGGGCCATGAGCTTGACTGGGATAGCCCGATCGACAGTGATGGCGCGATCGTGGATGCGAACTGGATAGAGGACCGTGCTGTGATCGAGCCCGAGAAGTGGCATCCAGCCCAGCAGCTGATCACTTACCTGGAAACACTTTTTGAGCCTGGTGAAGCTGTTGGCTTTGTAACGAAGTCATGGAAGACAGAAAAAGGTAAGTATGTCCCCAGCGACAAGGGTATCTATAACAAGACTGCCGGAGAGCTGATCGAGAAGCTATCGAAGTGTAAAGACGATATTGGCGGAGTAGTCGGTGATTATGATCCGGAAGGCGGTGCATGGATCCGTTTCAATCCGCTGGACGGGAAGGGCGTGCGGAACGAAAACGTAGCAGAGTTCCGGTATGCCCTGGTTGAATCGGATGATATGGAGATCGAGAAGCAGAACGCTATCCTGAGGGAATTGGAGCTGCCAATTGCAGCCCTTGTCTATTCCGGATCCAAGTCGCTGCACGCAATTGTTCGGATCGATGCTGCAGATTATTCCGAATACCGTAAACGGGTGGATTATCTATATAAGATCTGCGAAAAGAACGGGATGTCGATCGATACACAGAACAGGAACCCGTCCAGACTGTCCAGGATGCCCGGATGCGTTCGAGGCGATAAGAAGCAGTATATTGTTGACACGAACATTGGAAAGGCTTCCTGGGCAGAATGGTACGACTGGATAGAATCTGTAAATGATAACCTTCCGGATGTTGAATCTCTGTCTGACGAATGGGAACGCATCCCGGAGCTTGCGCCGGCGCTTATCGACGGGATCCTTAGACAGGGCCATAAGATGTTGATCTCAGGTCCGTCTAAAGCAGGAAAGTCATATCTGCTGATCGAGCTCTGTATTGCGATTGCGGAAGGCCGCAAATGGCTCTCCTGGAAGTGCACTAAAGGTTCAGTGCTGTATGTGAATTTGGAGCTTGACCGCGCTTCGTGTCTGCACCGTTTCAAGGATGTTTACCAGACACTCGGAATTCCCGCAGCATCACTTGGGAATATCGATTTATGGAACTTAAGGGGAAAATCGATTCCAATGGATAAGCTGGCCCCAAAATTGATCAGAAGGGCGCAAAAACGTAATTATACAGCTATTATTATCGACCCCATATACAAGGTTATCACGGGGGATGAGAACAGCGCTGATCAGATGGCTCGTTTCTGCAATCAGTTTGACCTGGTTTGTACAGAACTGGGGTGTGCAGTGATTTATTGCCATCACCATTCAAAAGGCTCTCAGGGGCAGAAAAAGGCCATAGACAGAGCGTCAGGATCCGGCGTATTCGCCAGAGATCCAGACGCGGTACTGGATCTTATTGAACTTGAGATAACTCCTGAGCTTATGGATCAGCAGGTGAATAAGCTTGTCTGCAGAAAGTGCGACGAATTTATGACCGAGAACAACGCTTATACAGATGATATCTCGGAAGATGACAAGCTGAACAGTAAACAGTTCGCCGCTTACTGTGAAAACGTCCTTTGCCAGGATAAAACACGCACATGGCGCTGGGAAGCCTTAAAAGACATAATCGATGAGGCCAAAGAGGCAGCTGAAGCAATGACTGCATGGAGGATCGAAGGTACGCTTCGAGAGTTTGCCAAATTCGAGCCTGTAAATGTCTGGTTCAAGTATCCGGCTCATTATCTGGATGCATCCGGAAGCCTTGCTGATGTTGAACCGGATTCTCCAGAGCTGATGATGAAAAAGATAAATGAAAAGAGAAAAAAAGAAGCAAAAGAAAAACAGGAAGAAGCAAAATTAGGATTTGATTTAGCGTTTGAAGGCTTGGAAAAAGACGGAAAAGTATTGTTGAGCGAAATAGCAGAGGATGTCGGCGTCAGCCAGGATACAGTAGGAAAATGGTTCGGAAAAGGAAAAAAAGCCAGACAGAATTACAAAAAAGATTATGAAATTTTTACAGATGAACAAGATGGAAAAAGGTATTTGAAACGAAAAATCGTAGAAAAAGAGGGGTAGGCCGCACCGGGGACAGCACGTTTTTTAAGAGTGCGTCCTACGGTAGGCCGCACCGGGTTTTCCGGTGCGACCCACCCTACAAGGTCAGAGGGGTAGGCCGCACCGACTTTTCTGGTGCGACCTACAGTGGGTCGGCCACCCTATATATACTACGTATATATATAACGTACGTCCTACCCTACGGTAGGTACAGGGGTGTGTGGATGGATGGCGGACTAACGCTTCCGCCGTCCCCACCACCAGCACACCCCCGCACGGTACCGACCGCGCGCGAGAAGAGAGGAGAAAAATGATGATTGATTTTTTTATACCGATGGAGCCGCCGACTATTACGGCGCAAGAGCATAAATTGATGGTGAGAAATGGGCGAGCATTTTTTTACGACCCTCCGAAATTGAGAGCAGCACGGAAGAAGCTGGAAAGCTGCCTCGTTCCGTATAAACCCAATGAACCGTTTCGGGAAGGTGTGAGCCTCGTCACAAAATGGTGCTTCCCCCGAGGCAAACATGCAGATGGGGAATACCGGATCACCCGTCCAGATACGGATAACCTGCAGAAACTGTTAAAGGACTGCATGACGCGGGTAGGCTTTTGGGAGGATGATGCTCTCGTTTGCCAGGAAGTAACAGAAAAGTTCTGGGCTGAGATCCCCGGCATATATATCGCGGTAATGCCTGTACGGAGGGAATGATGAACCTGAAACGTTATAAAGAATTTTTTATAGCTTTGTGGCAGTTCCTCGTAAAGTATCATGAGCCGCGCGAAGAGGATCAATATTGGCAGAATGTCATTTTTGACGCGGAGAATCTGGAGAAAAAATTTAGTGATATTAAATTCACCTCAGAGGCGTGTGCAGCCATCATCAATAAATTTGGCAAAGTACTAAAGGAAGGGGGGACTGCGAATGAGCATCGTACTTAAAGGGACTCCTAGCAAAATAGAAAGCTTGATGATAAATGGGCTTAAAGACTGCAATAAAAATCATATCAAGTTTACCAATGTCATTTTTAATTGTGACGTCATTGAAGACGCGAACGGTAATGTTTTCAGGAGAGGCGAGAAACATGAAATCCAATATTCACAAGAAAGAAACCTTTGAAGATAAATTCGACCGCAAATTCGCCTGTTGGGTAAAGAATAATCGTAAAGCTTGGATGTTCTGGAAAAAACGGAACAGACGGATATTTAGGCGGAAGGGGAAAAAGGAGGTAAAGGAATGAACGAATTAAAACCATGTCCTTTTTGCGGCGGTGATGCAGAACTTAGGCATACAGACATAACATCTGAGTATGGGAGAACATCATATGTGACTTGCACTAAATGCTTGATAAAAGGAACGATGATTAACATATCTTTTAAATATAGTTCCGATGAACGTGCGATCGAAGCTTGGAACAGGAGGGCAACAAAGGATGACTGATGGAGCGCTTGCGAGGGCGAAAGATATAAAAGACGAAATCAGTGAGTTGACGCATTTTATGCAAAGCTGCCACTCGTGCTGGAACAGGCTAAGAATTAAGGCAGCAGATAAGAAGCTAAATTTACATACGGCCTACGGAGTTATAGCCGACGAGATAAACGTGAGTAAGGCACTCTCGGATAAGATCCTGCAGACGATTGCAGAATATAAAAACGAATTGCAACAAGAGTTTGACTCGTTGTGAGGAGGGAGAAAAAATGCTCAAATGGATCATTAAGAAATTGCTGATCATATACTACAAAAAGTCGCGCTTTTTATCATGGAGCTTTACAGTGGACGACCACACGGATATCCAAGTCACAGTTGATGAATGGGAGAAATGATGACAGCAAAGGAGTATTTGAATCAGATAAGGCTGCTGGATCGAAAGATAGATCAGCGGATCCAGGAAGCGGAGGAGCTGCGACAGATCGCCTACGGGCTCCGCTCTCCGGAGATCAAACAAGATGCTGTGCAGACTTCGCCCGAGGGGGATCCGGTCGGGAACGCAGTCAGTAAATACCTCGACATGGAAGCGGAGATTGACGCCATGGTCGACAGGCTCGTGAATCTTAAGCACAAGATCATCGGAGAGATCCATGAGCTTCAAGATCCGCGCATGGTGGAGCTGCTATATCTGAGATACGTGAAATTCATGCGGCTGGAAGAGATCGCCTGCACGATGAAGAAGGCGGACGGCGGATCTTACAATTACGAGTATATAAAAAGGTTGCACGGAAAATCTTTAAAAGAATTTTCAAAATGTCACTCAAAAGTCACCTTCGTATGTGATATAGTATAAGCTGTTAAGAGAGGCAGCCAAAGAGGCTGCCTTTATTTGATACTCATAAATCTCCTTTCAAAGCCCTGGGCGCAAGCCTGGGGCAACGTGAAAACAACGGATCGCTTCTGCGGTCCTTTTTATGTGGTGAAATTATGAACTACGAAATATATGAACCTTATGGGGAATTAGGAGCAAAAGTTATCCAGAATGAAAAAAGTTTGAAGTGGATCGCTCAGGCAGACATTCGTATAGGCTTCTTAAAGTCCTTCAAGGAGAAAAAGAACAAGGGAAAGCCTGTATACGGTGAATGTGTGAAGGTGAATGAGCTTTATGCGCCGTTTTGCCCATACGATTTTCTGATTGTCTTTTATGAAATGAACATCCTGGGTTTGTCGGATGCGCAGCTATATGTCCTGATGTATCATGAACTCCTGCATATAGGTTTAAACGAGAAAGACGGTGAACCTGTATATCGGATCGTCCCACACGATATAGAAGAATTCAGAGAAATTGCAGACCGCTACGGTCTCGACTGGGAACGACCGGGTAACAGCCCTCCGAAAGGCATCGCAAAAGGCGGTGGTTAATGGATGGCGCAGAGCAAAAAACAGCTGGCGAATTTGAAGTCGAACTCCGAGCGAACTCCGAGAGAACGTAAAAAACAGGCAAGCAAAGCCGGCCGTGCATCCGGGGCTTCCCGTCGCCGTCACAAGTCCTTGGAAGAGACCGTTATGATGGTGGCAAAACTACCTCTGGATGACATCGGACTGTCCAGGGCAAAGCGTGCAGGCGTCAGCCTGGACGATATGGACGATTATGACATGACAGCCCTGACCGGCATGGTCATCGGGCAGGTGAGGGCAGCTGCATCCGGAAGCTCACAGGCTGCAAAGAACGTGGCCGAGTGGATGGATCTGGCTGCGAAGCATAAAAAACAGCAGCTGGAAAATGAAAAGCTGCAGGCGGAAATTCAAAAGCTGAAGGCAGAGATTGAAAGGTTGAATTCAGGGCTTGGTGCGGATGATGACGATCTAGTGCTGCAGTTTATCGAGGGTATGAAAAATGATAACACTGACAGCTAAGCAGAAAGAGTACACCGAGAATGCGACACATCGTTGGAATATAAAGACTGGAGCTGTAAGATCAGGCAAATCATTTGTGGACACTGCTGCTATGATCCCTAAGCGCATCATTCAGCGAAAAAGCGATGCTGGTTTGGCTGTGATTATAGGAGTATCAAGCAGTACTATCGAACGAAACGTTTTAGAGCCAATGCGCCGCATCTACGGCGCAAAACGAGTAGGCACGATCGTTTCAAGCAAAAACATTGCTACGCTTTTCGGCGAAGAAGTCTATTGCCTTGGAGCGGAAAAAGTCAGCCAAGTCGCGAAGATTCAGGGCGCTTCTTTTAAGTACGTGTATGGTGATGAGGTTGCCAAGTGGAACCAGGACGTTTTTGAAATGTTGAAAAGTCGCTTGGATAAGCCTTGTAGCTGCTTCGATGGTGCCTGTAATCCCGAGGGTCCTACTCACTGGCTGAAGAAGTTCATTGATTCGGATGCGGATATTTACCTGCAGAAGTACCGGATTTTTGACAATCCTTTCCTTCCGGAGGAATTTGTCCGTGAGCTCTGCAAGGAGTACGAGGGTACTATTTATTATGACCGGCTGATTGACGGAAAATGGAAGAGAGCGGAAGGCGCGATATATCGAAAGCTTGCGGACGCACCAGAAAGCTTTATTGCTGTCGCGCATCCGGAGCAGCTTTCCCGGATTATCTTAGGTGTGGACTTTGGTGGAAACGGTTCCGGGCATTCCTTTGTTGCCACAGGTTTCTATCCTGACGGCCGTGTGCAGGCCCTGGCGAGCCGCAGGCACATGAACAGAGATTTTCCCCAAGGCATCGATTCTAACATCCTGGAAGAGCTGTTCGTTGATTTCCTGGCGTTTGTGTCAGAGAAATACGGGAGGCCGAAATATGTTTACTGGGACAACGCGGAGACTGTTCTCGGAAACTCTATACGAAATGCCAGCAGGAAAATATTCCCGGATGTCCGAGTGACGCCTGCCGCGAAAAAACGAATTAAAGACAGAATAGATTATACAGTCCGACTTATGGGAGCCGGGCTGTTTTCATATACCGAAGACTGCGAAACGCTTTCTCTCGCTTTACAGGAAGCAGTATGGAATCCCAAGTCGTCTGAAGACGAGCGGCTTGACGATGGCAGTAGTGATATCGATACACTGGATGCTTTTGAATACACCATTGAACGTGAGATTAACGGTAAAGCGACAGTTAAGACCTTCGAAGGAGGCATTTAATGAACAAAACCAAAGTACCATACCAGCTGCCGGAACCGCTTCTGTGCGATGCCGCAAAAGTCGAGAATGGGATTTCGATGGAGCTGGTGGATGAATATATTCGCAAGCACGAAACCAAGAGACAGCGTTATGTTTATTTGGAGAATCTAATCAAAGGTTTCCATGATATCTACAACCAGCCAGAAAAGGAATCGTGGAAGCCGGACAATCGTCTGGCCGTGAATTTTCCGCGATATATCACGGAGACTTTCTTAGGCTATGCATACGGGATCCCTATCAAGAAGTCGCATCCAAATGAGGAAATCGAGGAAGCGATCCGGCTTTTTGAAGATAACAACGAAATCACGGATCACGAGTACGAGTTGTTCAAGGCCGCTTGCGTGTACGGACATGCCTGGGAGTACTTTTATCAGGATGAAGAGGCAAAAACCAAAATGACAGTCTGTACGCCGATAGAGCTGTTCACGGTCTATGATGACACGCTGCGGAAACGCAGCCTTTTTTCTGTCCGTTATGGCTACCGGAGTACAGACACAGACCTGCGGGGCGAACGTTACGGGGAGATCCTTACAAGGGAGCTCATCATTCCGTTTGAAGGTACAAAAAAACTGGAGCAGAGAATCAATCCTTATGGGCTGATCCCCGTCGTGGAATACAGGATGAACGACGAGCGTATCGGTCTGTACGAGGAAGTCGCCGGCCTGATCGAGGCATATAACCATGTGATCGGCGAAAAGGCGAACGACGTTGAAGCATTTGCCGAAGCTTATCTTGCCGTGCTCGGAGCAGAGCTTGACGATGAAGGCGTATACAAGATCCGAGACAACAGGATCATCAACATTTATGGAACGGATAATGCCAAAGACATACTGGTGCAGTTTCTGCAGAAACCGACAGCAGATGGAACGCAGGAGAACCTGCTGAACCGCCTGGAAGATCTGATCTATGAAACTTCAATGGTGGCGAACATAAGCGATGATACATTCGGTTCGTCTACATCCGGAACGGCCCTTGCATATAAGCTGCAGGCGATGAGCAACCTGGCCCTCGGCTTTGACCGGAAAATAGAGAAGAGCCTTCGTAAACGATATAAAATATTCTGTTCGCTTGGCACGAACGTTCCCGATCCGAATGCCTGGCGTCAGGTCGAGATCCAAACCAGCAGGAATCTTCCGAAGAATATTCAGGAAGAGGCTCAGACCGCTGCGCAGCTGGCCGGAATCGTTTCGAAAGAAACGCAGCTTTCTATCCTGTCCATTGTAGACAACGTGCAGGAGGAAATGAAAAGAATCACAACAGAAACCCCAGCGGATATGCTGGGGTTTTCACATGAGGATGAGTAATGACCACGCTCGAATATTGGGAAGAGAGAGAAAAGGCTCACGCAGAGCAGGTAAAGTTAGAAGATGATGTACTTGCAAAGCGGATCCGCGACCGTATGGACGTCCTGATGGTCGAGATGGACAAGCAGATCAATGGCTTTTACAGCAGATATGCGAAGACCGAGGGCATCACCATGGCTGACGCTCAGCAGAAAGTCTCAAAAATGGATGTAAAGGCATTTGAGACGAAGGCCGCTAAATACGTGAAGGACAAGGACTTCTCCAAGCAGGCGAATGATGAGCTGAAGCTTTACAATGCCACGATGAAGATAAACCGGCTTGAGATGCTAAAGGCGGAGATGGGTCTCGAAATGGTGGATGCCTTCTCTGATGTCGAAAGCACGATGTCGGAAGGCCTCACGCAGAGGACGTTTGACGAATTCGAGAGGCAGGCCGGCATTCTCGGCGTTCATAACGAGAATATGACCAGAAAGGTCGATTCTATCGTAAACGGCGAGCTGAATAACGCCACATGGTCGCAGCGGATCTGGATGTACCAGGGCATGCTGAAGAACTCGCTTGCAGATCTACTGACCAACGGGATCATACAAGGGAAAAACCCGAGGGACCTATCCAGAGATCTTGTAAAAACCTTTGGGGTCACGAAGTCTAACGCTGAGCGTCTTATGCGCACGGAAATGTGCCGTGTGCAGACCGAAGCACAGATGGAGAGCTTTAAGGAGAACGGTTTCGAGCGGTATATGTTCATCTCCACAGAAGGGACACGCCCGTGGTTCCAGGAACAGGATGGCGAGTTCATCCAGATAGGAGTGAAGCATGATTCCAAGACCTGCCCTGTATGCAGCGAACTGAATGGGAAAATCTTTATGGTATCAGAACGGCAGGCCGGCAAAAACGCCCCGCCGATGCATCCGAACTGCCGGTGCAGCACTGCTGCGTTCATGGACAGGGACGATGTAGAGCAGGAGGCACTTAATAATGTCCAAGGCGAAGAAGTAACTGATGAATACTTAAGGAAAGCGGCACCAGGCATAGGAATAATTGAACAGGATGCTGAATATGATGAGAAGGCTCACAGTGCGGAAATAGAATTCGCAAATTGGTTACATAAAAAACTGGGCGGCGATATCCGGTTGCTGCAGGAAACAAATCGCCAAAACGAAAAAACTGCAGATTATATCTGGAAAGGCCAGCTATGGGATCATAAGGCTGTCAGCACAGAAAAAGCGCCAAACAGCGCTATCAGACATGGGTTGCAACAAATAAGAAATAATCCTGGGGGAATTTTCTTAGATTTTGCAAATCATCATGTTGATTTAACCGAGGTTTGGAAAACTATTGAGCAACGAATGCAATGGAATAAATTACCTCAAGTGGATATATTTTTGTTGGTCAACGGAGAAATTACTGTGAAAAGATATAGAACGTAAAAAAGAAGGCGCCCCCCCACCGATAATAGCGGAGGTTCACCTTCAAGAACGTTCAATAAATATATAACACAAAAACATAAGAAAATCAAGTGTAATGGCACCCCGAAGGGTGCTTTCGCTGTGGGCGGAGAAATATGATTACGATCAGAAGAGATTCCGAAGGCATCATTATCACTGGTCATGCAGGCGCAGGTCCGCCTGGATCGGATATAGTGTGCAGCGCCGTATCGGCATTATTCCAGGCGCTGATCGCTTCTATTGAGCAGCTGACGGACGACACAATAGAATATGGTATCTCACCGGGGGATTCCTGGTTGAAGTATAAGGACATATCAGAAAAGGGACAGACCTTGCTGGAGTCCTTTTTTATTGGTGTTTACGGGGTAGCGGGAGCCGCTCCGGAGCATGTAACTGTTATTGGCAGGCGTGGAACCGAAGAGCCGGGAGGCTCAGACAAAGCTACGGAGTGATCCGGGAGGATCGGAAAGGAAAACAAAATGAACAAAAGAGAAGTATTGACACCGTTTTGGCTGCAGTTGTTTGCAGATCCGGAAGACCCGCAGGAAGAGAAAGATCCGGAAGAAGAGAGAGATCCGGAAGAAGGTAAAGCGGCAAAGAAGTACGATGACGCCGAGGTAGACCGCATCGTGGCCAAACACAAGGCCGAATGGGAGAAACAGCATCAGAAGGATCTGGAAACTGCGAAAGAGGAGGCTCGTAAATACGAGCGCATGTCCAAAGAGCAGAAGGAAGAGGCAGACCGAAAGAAAGCGGAAGAAGAAGCCGCTGCGAAGGACGCCAGGATCAAAGAGCTTGAAGCGCAAATTGCAAATGCTGAACTCCGGAAGAGTGTGGCAGCGGATGTAGAGGCCATGCCGGAGGAAATATCGGTATCACAGGATTTTCTGGATCTTACGGTAACAGGTGACGCAGAAACAGCCAGTGCGAACGTCAAAAAACTCGTGGGGATCATTCTTGCGGATCGTAAGGCGCAGGAAGAAAAGCGGGCGATCGGAAAGCCACCTAAAAAATATGGTAATAATGGTGGATCTGACACGGATCCATACACCGCAATTCAAAATAAGTATGACGAAAGGAAAAAATAACCATGAAAAAGTTTTATCTTCAGTTATTCGCTTCAGGCGATAACCAGAACCAGCCAATCAGATCTTATATTCCGCAGCTGCACGGAATCCTGAAAAGCGTATTTGCAGTGAAGTCCTATTGGAGCGACTTCTTTGTACCGCTTCAGCAGCTGGACGGCATCACTAACAAAGATATTGCCTTTTCCATCAAAACCAACGATGTGGCAGCGGCCATTACTGTTGGATCTCTGGAAGCTGGCGGCACTCCGGCTTATGATACCGGAGCGAATGTAGCGTTCGGAAGTGGTACGGGTTCCACCAACAGATTCGGTGAAAGAACAGAGGTTAAGTATACGGATCTCGATGTTCCGTACACCTGGGATTGGGTATACCACGAGGGCATCGACAAGCATACCGTAAATGCTGACTTCGATGATGCGAATGCGCGTGAGATGGAGAAGATCTCTAATGGTATCGTTACAAAATTCAACGCAAAACAGGGCGCATTTCTTTCCGCTGCTGCGGCAAAGACTGTTGAGCTGAATATTGCAACTGATGGAACCATCACTAAGGACCAGGCTATTGCCATCTTCAATCAGCTGGATGAATACATGACTGACAAGGAAGTGGACGAGAGTCTGACTAGAGTAGCTGCTGTTACTCCGGCGCTTTACAATGCAATCGTTGACAACAACCTGTCCACGACTGCAAAAGGCTCCGACGTAAACATTGACCGCAACGAAGTCAGGATGTTTAAAGACTTTGTTATTCGCAAACTTCCGACCTCTGCATTTGCATCCACTGCAGCCACTGAGGCTTCCGGAACTCAGGGGCAGGAAGGTTATGTTGCAGCTGCTCCGGCGACTCAGGAGATTTGCATTGCAGGTGTTGAACGAATGGGCGTTCCCTTCACCGGAATCGAGACTGCGCGTGCATTTGAAGCGCATGACTTCGATGGAACCACTCTCCAGGGCGCAGGCAAAGCGGGCCAGTGGATGAGCAACGACAACAAAAAGGCGCTCTGCAAAGTCAAAGCTACACTTTCTGTTTCAGCAGCCTGATAGGAGGTTCGCATATGGCACAGTACAGAGCGTTGATTAACTGGCGCGATATTCAGGACAGCGATCATGAATACAGGATAGGGGATGCGTATCCGAGAGAGGGCATGCTCCCCTCTGTTGCCCGTATCAAAGAGCTTTCAAGCTCGAAGAATAAAGCCGGGCAGCCCTGCATTGAAGAGGTCAAGGATATTGAAGAGACCAAGGGGACTGAAGAACCCAAGGTCGATAAAGAGGCTAAGAAGAAAAAGAAATGAGGTGATCTGTGATGCTGGCCAGAGTAAAGACCCTGCTGGGGATTACAGACACGAATCAGGACGCTTTGCTGAAGGAGATCATAACGATCATCTCCGCCAGAGTGAATATGATCATTTCCGAGGAGATCCTTCCGGATGAACTGGAATATGTCGTAGTAGAAGCGTCTGTAAACCGGTTCAACAGGCTCAGATCTGAAGGCACTACGAGCCATTCGGTGGAGGGGGAGTCCTGGACATGGGCTGACGATGACCTTGCAACGTATAAAGACGACCTGCAGGCATGGATCGACGCCCAGGAAAGCAAGAAGAAAGGCCGGGTGAGATTCATATGAGATTCGACACCCCAGTTTACTTTCTGACTGAAACAGAGGGCGCGTATGACGCTTCTACAGGCGATTACAGCGACCCTGTGGCAACGGAGCAGGAAGCGTATGCCGATATCACAAACACTGGCACACAGACACTGAATCTGATGTACGGCAATATCAAAGAGAACTCTCTTACCGTAAGGACGAGGGAGTTTTTTGCTGGGCAGAGGATGCGGATCGGGTCGAAAGTGTACAGCATCGATACCAGGCGAAAGCTTAATAACCTTACCACTTATATCGTAAGGGAGGTGCAGTGATGGGCAGAAGTTACGTCAAGCTGGACGGTGTTGAGAAGCTGAAGAAAGCCTTTCTCCAGAAGGCGAAATTGGAACCGGCAAAAGCGATCCTCCGGCAAAATGGAGCAGAAATGCACCAGAAGGCGCAGCGATACGCACCGGTAGACACAGGCGACCTTCAAAGATCTATCAGCCTGCAGTTCGTAGATGATGGATGCTCTGCTCTTGTAGAAGCTTCAGTCAATTATGCGGGATACGTGGAGTACGGAACACGTAAGATGGCCGCGCAGCCTTATCTGCGCCCTGCACTTGCGGAGCAGAAAGTTCAGCTTCAGGCCGACCTACAGAAGATCCTGTAATGGGAGGGGAGTATGGATATACAGCAGAAGATATTCACAGAGATAAGGAACCGGCTGAAAGAGAGCTATGACGTATATGACGGGTTCCTTCCTCCGGAAGGGACGGCCTATCCGTTCATATACATCGGCGAGAATATGCTCATCGACACGCCGCTCAAAAACGGGACCCGCGGGGAAGTAGAACAGACCGTACATGTTTACAGCAATGATCCACGCAAAAGAGGAACTATATCAACTATTTTAACTGCGGTAAGGAACGCATGTGGACAGACAGCAGATTCGCTTGGAATCATATGCAGTTCCGTATCGCAGCAGATACGGCCGGATAATACCACGAACGAACCGTTATTGCATGGGATTATCATGGCATCTTTCAGATTTTAAGGAGGAATCCAAATGGAAGCAGTAAGAGGATCAAGACTGATCTACTTATTCAGACGTCATTCGCAGGCTACAACAGCAGGCAATATCCTGGCGTTTACCACAGACAACAGCCGCAGCGTATCTAATGATGCTGACAGCACTGTTACGAAGAACGGCGTTATCCGTACACCCGGAGAGCCGGAGATCGAGATTACGGCTACAAGCATCATGGCCAAGGATGACGACACGGTAAAGACTTACGAGCAGGCTATGCTTGCCGGTGAGCTTTTCGATATCTGGGAAGTAAACCTCGACAGCCCTTCAACTACGAGCGGGAAGTATGAGGGTACATATTATCAGGGCTATCTTACCAGCCTTGATAAGAATTCCAATCCGGACAACTACGTTGAAGTGTCCTGGACATTCGGTGTTAACGGCAAGGGCGCGACAGGCGATGTCACCGTAACAGCCGAACAGATCGAGCAGGCATCCTACGTATTCACAGACGCAACCGGTACAACTGGCTCCACCTGAGCCTGACCGGAAGATTAAGGGCGGCATATGACCGCCCTTAAAACTGTATCAGGAGGGAAAAATGATAATAACCATTAAAGATAAAGAATATAACGTACGTTTTGGCGTAGCGTTTTTACGCGAGCTGGACAAAAAATATGAGACCAAAGGCATAGGCGGAATCAGCTTTGGAATAGGTATAGAGGTCTGCGTACCGAAGATCGTAAACGGTGATGTGCTTGCCTTATACGAGGTCGTAAAGACAGGAATTGAGGGCACGAAGCCTTCAGATAAAGACCTGGATGAGTTCTTTGACACTTGCGACATCGACGCTTTTACAGAGGAGGTGCTCGGGGAATTAAAAAACTCGAATGCTACTCGGAAAAAGACGGAAGCGGCGATGGAGGAGATCAATCAGGCCGAAATGAAGAAATCCTGAATTCCGAGCAGACATACGAGAGAATACAGATAACAGCCTTGAGAAGCTTTCACATGACAGACCTTACAGAGATCGGGCGCATGTCCATGAGAGACTACCGGATCAGATGCAAGGCTGCAGCGCTTGAACAGCTCGACAGGGAAAGAGATATACATTTACAGGCCTGGGCTAACCAGGCTGCAAAAGCAACAAAGAAGGCAGGGAAAGGAAAGGTGCAATCAGTGTACCGGAACTTTGATGCCTTTTTTAATTTCAAGAAACACGAAGACGAGATCCTGGAAAGGGTATACAAACCATCCCGCCTGGCAAAGCGGATGATGGAATGGGAGGCAAAGAAAGATGAGTGAAACGTTAGGCGCATCCGTCAAGCTAGGTTTTGACGGCAAGGAAGTCACAGCGGGGTTTCAGAACCTGGCTGCTCAGCTGGATCAGCTGAATGCCAATGTGGAAAAGAGTAGTGTCTCCATGAGTAAGCTCGCAGCCGGGAACTTGATAGCGAAGGGCTTAAGCGCGGCATTCAACGCAGTGAAGAGTTCTCTTGGCGGAGCCATATCCAGGATCGATACACTCAACAATTATTCCAGGATGATGGAGTCCCTTGGTTTCAGTGCAAATGAAGCAGCATCAAGCCAGGAGAAATTATCAAAATCCATAGAAGGCCTTCCGACAACGCTTGATGATATCGTTGGGAATACGCAGATGCTTGTCGCATCTGTTGGCGACCTTGGGAAGGCGACAGATATGGCTGTTGCCCTTAACGATATGTTTACGGCGAGCGGGCAGGGCGCAGAAGCTGCCTCGAGAGCCCTGGTGCAGTATAACCAGATGATCGCAAGGAACAAGGTTGATATGCAAAGCTGGATGTCTGTCGTGCAGACAGCTCCGGCGCAGGTCAAAGCACTAGCCGTGGAGCTGCTGGGGGCAGAGGCTAATCAGAGCGACCTTTACAACGCTCTTCAGAACGGCGAGCTAGCAATAAGTGACCTCAACGATGCGATCATAAAGCTTGACACTAAAGGCGGCGCGGGCATGGCATCGTTCCATGACCAGGCGCTTTCCGCAACAGATGGCATACAGACAGGAATTAAGAACTTAAGGACTGCTGTTACCAAAGGCGTTGCAAAAGTTATCGAATCGTTCAATAAGGCCGCCAAAGCAAACGGTCTGCCGACGATAGCGGAAACTCTTGAGATGCTAAAGGGAGTCGTCAATACCGTCTTTAGCACGATAAGTAAAGTAGTCGGGAAAGTTGTATCAGTAACAGCCCCTGTATTTAAATTTGTCACTAAAAACATAGGCGTGATCGGACCGATGATAACATCCTTAGTAGGTACGATCGGGACACTTGTGATAATAAAAAAAGTCACAAATTGGATGAGCGGCGTAAAGCAGGGAATAATTGAAGCCACAGCATCGCTTGCGAGTTTCCTTGTGGGACAAAATGCAAGCACGGCCGCGATCGTGGCCAATACGACGGCAGAAACTGCAAACGCGGCAGCATCAGCTGTTAATACAACAGCAAAGACTGCAGAAACAGTAGCGACAACCAGTCTTACGGGCGCTGTGAAGATGTTGAACGCAGCGATCCTCGCAAGTCCCCTTGGAATCGTCGCAGCTCTTACGGCGGGGCTGATTGGCCTCGGCAAAGTAATAGATAATCTGTCCGGAGCTTCAGCAGCAATAAAAGCGGCTAAAGAGGCGGAAGAAAACGCCAGGGAGACCAAAGAATCCGTAAAGAGTACAGCCGAATCTTTTGTTGAGACACAGAAGACTTGGGATAGCGCAACTAGAAGCGCAGAAAAAATACAGGCATATGAAACGGCGATCGCGGACATTGATGATCAGATGAAAGATGTCAAATGGCAGGTGCGTGGGCAGGAGAAGGACTGGAAGGACATCGACGAGAGCTTAACGCATATTGCCGGACTTTCAGAGAATTATCAAAATATAGTTCTATCAAACACACCAAAAACAAAGCCGCAAGGCACCGAAGTGGGTCAGGCATATTTAGAAGGCATGTGGGCTGATGCGGAGCTTCGAAATGCCCGCGATTGGTTAAATATAAAATTAGAACAAAAAAAGCAGGAACGTTTAAGGGAGATGTGGGCTGATGCAGAAGAGCGGAATGCCCGCGACTGGCAGGACCGGACCATAAACGGCGAGGAACGCCTGAATCGCACGCTTTCTGCAATATATGATTCCAGAGAGCATAGGCTCAAGCAATCCATTAAACACCAGACTGCGTTATATAGCGAGCTTACTGAGGCTAACCAAGAGACCATTGATTCATTAAGGGATATGTGGGAAGGCTATTACGAAGCCTCATCGCTCACATCTGAAAAGCTTGACTTGAATTTTGAGCTCACAGCACAGCAGATGGCCGAAAACCTCGGATATAACCGCGAGGTCGTAACAAACTTTAAGAACAACATGAATACACTCCGGGCATGGGCGGATACACTTAATCCGGTGGATCCGATCCAGTCTCAGATGAAAGATGGCTTTGATCTGATGCTCGCTGACATGGCACAGGCTGGAATTGATGCAGCTCCTGAAGCGCAGGCATTATATAATGCGATCGCTGGCGGTGACATGACGGCGCTTCAGAATATTTCGATTGCATATGGCGCTGCCGGAGAACTGGCAGGAGAAGCAACCGTAGCTGGAATGGACAAATCTGCGAAGAGTATCGCTGAGCAGACAAAATATCTGTGGGGATCCATTCCGAAAAGCGTCAATGATGTGCTAAAAGAGACTAACTGGAGCGAGTTGTCCGAAGATATGGCAGAGGACACCCTCAAAGGTTGGGTACAGACTATTGAAGACAGAAGTGATGGAGCTGTTAAGCTGCTTGAATACTTCGGCCTCGATTCTATAGATGCCTTAAAAGAAGCCCTCGGTGTAGCGTCGCCTTCGTGGAAGACAGCAGAAGCGGCCAGATATTCTGTCGAAGGCTTCGTAAATGAAGTTAATAACAGCAAGAACAATGTTGCCAGAGTCATGCAGGGGATGGGAACGACGGCTGTAACAGCGTTGAGCTGGTTGCCCGGAAGCATGTATAACGCAGGAGCTAATGCCGCACAGGGCTTTGTAAACGGCCTTAACGCGGTGTCTGGAAGCGTTATGCGCACCGCTCAGACTATCGCAAGCACGGTATCGAACACGATAAGCTCAGCCTTGCAGATACACAGCCCGTCAGATGTTACCTTCCGATTCGGTGAATTTGTCGGTAAAGGTCTGGCATATGGTATTGCGAAGATGCAAGCGGTCGTTGAGGCAGCTTCTCAGAGGCTCTCAGATGCCGCAGCCCGCGTTTTTGCGCCTACGACTGAATATTCCTATTCTTTTGCGGGAGCCGGCGGAGGAAGCATACAGATGCCTATACAGATTGATGAAAGCGATCCTGGTGACCGTGCAGTAACTGTGGAGGGCGCTGTTTATCTCGACGGCGTAAAGGTTGGCACTCTGGTGGCACCGCACAGCAGGAAGGCCATAGCCGAGATCGATACGTTTGAGAATTACAGGAGGGGCATAAGATGAGTTACGCATTCCGGGATGTAACAGAAGCAGGAACAGATTCATATGTAATGCCCGAAGAAGTTCAATTTAATGGCAACTGGCTGTACCAGGTCGTACCGGGCTTTAGAACGCTTAACGTCGAAGGGCGCGAGCTGTTCAGCCAGAAGCTTGAAACATATGAGGTGGCCGAAAGAACGTACTACAGGAGAAAGATATATCCTGAGCGCATTATTAAGGTCACTTACCAGATCATTGCGAACAGCGATGAAGCTTTCAGAGAATCATACAACCTGCTCAACTACTACTTAAAGGCCGAACAGGCACGATTGATATTCTATGACGAACAGGACAAATATTTCATTGCCACAAAAGTGGAGAACGATGAGGTAGAAGCCGGAAGAAATAAAGTCACTGGAGTGATCGGATTCACCTGCACAGATCCGCGCAAATATGCTGTGGCGGAAAAGTCATTCGAGGCTGCCACAGACAGTAATGGGAACCTGGCTATATCCGTTCTGAACAATGGCACAGAAGACGTCCCGATCGACTATGTTGCGACGGTAAATGCTTCAGAGGACGGGTTTATCGGTTTTACATCGCAAGAAGGAGCCCTGCAATACGGACTTATTGAGGACGCAGATGGCGAACACAGGGCGCATTCCGTGACAATGCTGGATTGTGCTTCCGGATCAGAGATCATCTCGAACTCTACGGCGGCTGACAGCTCAGGCCTTGAATTTGTTCGGCAGGGATCTGTATCGAACGGCAGCATGGATGGATCCACCGCCAACTGGATGAAACCCTCAAGCTTTGGGACGAGGGCGAATAACGTATGGCAGGGTCCGGCAATGACGGCGGCTATAACCGCCAGCGCAAACGTGAGGGCAATTGCGTTTTGCGCTTTTAACACTGCGAAGATGGCAGCGATGGGCCTCGTCTGCATGAGTTTAAACGATGCGAACGGGAGCCTGGCGAATGTTTTCCTTGTAAAGGCGACAAATACTCACCAGGGGGTCGCTTATATAAGGGTTAGAGGACTGAGGAACCCGATGTCCGTCAATTTCTCCGCAATGAACGACATGTATACAAACCCGTTCTACCAGGGGGCAGGAACCGGCAACTATTTGAGCATCAAGAAGAGCGGCGGTGACTTCCTGTTCAATATTGCGGGAACCACAAGAATCGTCAAAGGCACAGGCCTGACGACAGACCTTACCAACAGCGAAGTGACCTCTGTAACGCTTTGGAGCTGTGCATACGGGAATTATACCGCTATGGAATACATGGGCTTCAGAAGCCTCCAGGTGATTTCAGATAACGTCGTATATTACCATGATATCCCGAACAGATATCAGAACGGCGATGTTATTGAAGTCAATGGCACGGAAGGGAAGATGTACCTGACAAGGAACGGGACGAAACAGGTCTCACAGGAAGATGAGATCATCGGAAGCGTTCACTTTAAGGCGAAGGCAAAAGATACCACGAAGATAATCGTCAGTCATTCTGATTGGGCTTCCGCAGATCCGACAGTAATAGCGTATATAAGGGAGGCATGGCTATGAGCTCACCGAGGATATGTATCCTTAATGCGGATAACGCTCCGGTGGGATATATGGACAACAGCCTTCCGGAAGCGCTGCATTATTACAATGAGGCATTGAACGTGTACGTAGAAGGCGCGGCCAATGCCTTTACTTTTACAAGCCCTACCGATCATGAAGATATCAAATATCTGGTAGAGGGCGGGAAGCTTGCCTTCCGGTGGATGGAAAAGGACTGGTATTTCAATATCGTCAAAGTGTCGCAGGATGAAGACACCATAACGGTGACTGCCTACGGCACGGCATTTGAAATGCTTAATGAAACGGTCTTGGCATACAAAGGCGAACCTCGAGTGATTGCGACGACTGGCGCGGCATGGTTCAGCGGAACGGATGTTTCCGGAGTAACTGGCAGGTGGGCCATAAGCAGCAATAATTCTGCCGCACCGGAAGACGATGCGTTCTCTGTCTCAATACAGACGCCGACAGCAGACGAGCCATATTTGTGGTATTACCAGACCGCACAGGGCGTGTCCGGAGCAAGCACAGCAAAGACCGTTGTTCAGACATGGGAGGCGGAAGGACATGGGGATAACTCCGTTTCGTATAGATACGGGATAAGCGCCAGCGGCGTTGTTCCACCAACGGCATGGAGTACAGAATTCGTTCAGCCCACGACCGCACAGCCGTATGTATGGACGTATGCCATCATTACATGGTATCAGAACACGGCAAAGGCATTTGAGACTTACCTTAGCATGTTTGACGCGCCTGGAGCGCTGACGCTTGGGCGTAATGACGTTAAAGACGATAAACGCAGATTGTACTGGGATAACACTCAAACAGTCTTAGAAAGGCTCTACAGCCTTGCAAGCGAATTTGATGCTGAGATAGAATTCGTTCCTGTTCTCAACAATGATTACAGCCTTAAGCAGATCGTGGCCAATGTCTACAAGAAACATAGTTCCACGAACCAGGGCATCGGTATAAAGCGGACAGATATCATCGTCAGATACGGCAAGGATATCGAAGGTATTTCCAAAGAGCAGGACATAACAGAACTGTACACCGCGATCAGGCCGACAGGCAAAGACGGGATCACGTTATATGGATATGTTCCAGAAGAGTGTGAAGTAGATACATATAAACTGTGGTCACGAGCTACAGATAAGCTTATGTATTATAAGCGCCGGAACCAGGAGATCATTTATGCCTATGATGCGAGGCTTAAGTTTCCTTCTCACTCGACAGGATCCGGAGATAAATACATCCTTTTCCATTGGGAAAACGATGATTGCACGACGCAGGAGCAGCTGTTCAAAGAAGCGCTTAACAAGCTTAAGACTATCAGCATACCGAAGGTCGAATATGACCTGAAGGGATACTTTGAAACAGGCATAGGAGACACGATCACTGTCGCGGATGAGTGCTTCGAACCTCCGCTTTATATCGAAGCTAGGGTAAGCGAGCAGCAGATCTGCTTTACAGATCCATCCAGAAGCCAGACGAAATTCTCCAATGTCAAGGAAATACAAAACGCTGTATCAGATGAGCTGATCAAGCTGCAGCAGGATATGGCTCAGTATACGATAAACATCGCATCAACTAACGGCACGGCATTTAAGAACGGCGTCGGATCAACAATCTTGGTCGCGAACGTAACTGTAAATGGAAAGTCTGTAAAGGTGTAAGGAGGGAGATATGTCACAGCTGATAAATGACGATGATTTCGTCGATGGCGAAACATATTTTTATGATGAGCCGAGCGGTAACACATCTGACATTCCCGAAGACGTCCCTACAGACGAGACCTTTATTCCGGATGAAACAGATGTAATTGTTGTATGGCGAAAAGACGGGCAGATCGTTGGGACCGGTGCACGACTACCTGTGAACGCAAACGATGTGGGTGAAAGCGCTGTATACACATGCACCGTATTAAAAAACGGCATAGAAGTATGCAGCAGCTCAGTAGCAGTTATAAACGTAAACGATGGCTACCAGCTGGTGATTTCCGTAACGGCAACAACGGCGACAACGGTAACGTACACAGGGAAACTGCTGAAGGGAACGCAGGACGTAACATCACAGTATCCTGCGGCGAACTTCTCATGGCAGCTAGAATCCGAAGAAGGGGCTCAATCTCTTGGATCCGGGTTAACGTGTACCATACCTCTGGCAGACGTAGGGTACGGAGCAACAGTCATATTAACGTATAACGATGAGGGAGGAGGGAACTGATGAAGGCTGCTATAAACGGACAACAACTAGAAATAATTGATCGAACTCTTATTGTATCAAAGTCCAAGGGCATCTATGAATGTGAGTTTGTCTTTGATGAGTCGTGGGACGGATGGGACAAAACCGCAGTATTTGAGTGCTCAGGCGTCACGAAGGAATGGGTTATCGTCAATGGCAAAGCCCAGGTGCCCTGGGAAGTCATTGTTGACAACGGTGTGATGAGGGTCGGTGTGTTCGGCACTTTAGACGAAAAGGTCATGCCTACGATCTGGAGTGCGAAGATGATCGTAGAGCTCGGTACGCCTACGGGTGCCACCAGCTCAGAGCCTACACCTTCGATATATGCTCAAATTCTTCATGTGGCAAATGAAGCTAAGGAAACAGCCGAAGACGCACATGACAAGGCGGTCGAAGCTCAAGGCAGCGCACAGGCATCAGCTGAAGATGCAGAAGCCTGGGCAGTAGGTCAGAGGAATGGCGAAGATGTCTCGAGCGGCGATCCGACATATCAGAACAACTCTAAGTTCTGGGCGCAGTTGGCACAGCAGGGAGCGGAGCAAAGTGGTTTCGCCTGGTTTGATGTTAATGATGAGGATGGCCAACTTTATGTAACGATAACGCCGAACCTTGCCGAGCAAGTACGGTTTGAGATCAATGATAATACAGGGGAGCTGGAGGTAATTATTGCATGAGTAATAATACGAACGAAGAAAGCATAAGATATCCCGCAGGCGTCACAACAGCTTATGGAGCTGCCAAGCGAGGCGGATATACTGGAACCTTCGAAGAATTTTGTGAGGCGCTTTGTCGCTTGGCAGATGTGCTTGAAGACTTAGGAGGACTCTCCGCGAACGCGAGAACTCTTCCGGCAGGTGAATCGGCAGAAGCATCCTACGCTGACGGAGTGTTGACGTTTGGAATTCCCAAGGGCGATACTGGAGCAAAAGGTGATAAAGGTGACACAGGCGAAAAAGGAGATAAGGGCGACACTGGAGCAACAGGCAACGGGATCACAAGCATCGAGCTGACCACGACTCAGGGATCTGTCAAGACCTACACGATCACGTTTACGGATGGTACGACAACGACATTTGATGTCAGGGACGGAGAAGTGAGCGCCGCTCAGCTTGCCGCGGAAACAGCCGCAAGGGAAGAGGCGGATAGTAACTTAAAAAATGCTTTAAATAACGAGATTACAACAAGAACAAATTCCGATGCGACTTTTGATGAAGATTTAAATAATGTAATTGACAACATGGCGGTTACTACATCTGCGGATTTAACACCAGCAGGGGTAACAATATTTTTGACAACAAAAAATACGTGGTCTACATCGAACAGCCCGAAATCTTTATTCGTTGAAATTCCAACAGGAACTGATACCGTTGTGGTTGAGTCAAATAACGAAAACATAGCTATTATTGCTTTGCTAAAAGATAATAGCCACATATTTGGTGAAGCACCACATTATGCAACAGGTGCAGGAAGAGAAACTGTACAAGCAAATGCAAGCAAGACGCTATCTGTACCAAACGATGCTAAATATCTGTATATAACGAAAGTTAGAGCAGGTGTTACATATACACCAAATCAGATTGATTTTTTGGCGTTTAAAGATATTCCTGCTATTGATGCCACGCTGACGAAAAGTGGCGAGGGGGCAGATGCTAAAGTTGTAGGGGAGTTGTTGTTAAAGGCAGAAGATATAGATTTAACATTAAACATCTATCGGGCATATATAACGAAAAACAACATTTGGACAACTGCATCTGGACGGTCTTGCAACATTGTTCCGATTCCGAATAATGCGATAAGTATAACAGTTGATGCAAATGCAAGTAATGGTTCTAATGTAGCGTTTTTGAGAACCAATGCACACGTATCTGGCGAAACACCAGATTTTGCAGATGGTACTGGAAAAAATCCGATCAGTGCAGGAACAACGGCAAGTTTTGCTGTGCCAAGTGATGCTAATTATTTATATATCACAGGTGTTTTCGATGGGGTTGACTATGCACCAGTCAATGTAAGTTTTCTTGAATCGAGAGTATCAGAATCTGAAACAACGATAATTCCGTTAGGACTGCACGAAATGCCCGAAACACAAACGGCATTGAACATTGTAAAGCGATGCCGACAGATGACAGATATTAAATGGACACCTGCGGTCGATTTAAAGCGTTTTATGCTTGTTTGGAGAAATGGGGAAATCCCAGAAACGGCAGAACCACAGAACTATCTGGGAACGTTCAAGGCAGGAGTTGAATATAAAGGGATACCTTACGGCAGAGTAAGCACAACCATGACAGATTATGGTTATCAGTATGCAACGGCAGGGCATTACATTGACTTTGAAACATTTGTATCAGCCGTATCAAATGCAGAATCAATCGTATCAAAAAGAAACGTAGCAAGCGTATCGGGGCATAGGTCGGCAGTCTATGCGTCCGTATGCAGTGGATTAACCTGTTATGCGTTAAACGTTTCAGAAGTACCAACGGCAAGCATAGCAGGCATATCTGGGTTAAACGTAATCGGGAAAATCAATGATAATGGTGTAGAACTTGCAGATGATAAGTTTAAAATTGGCGATGTGCTGAATAAATATGATTATCATACTGCGATTATTACGGATATTATCCGAGATGAATTAGGCATCATACAAGTTGTTGAATTATCCGATGCGTCAACAGCAGGATTAGCAGACAAAAATTATAGTGACGGTCAGCTTGGGGGAGTGTGCAGACGTAAAGGATGGAGCAGAGAACAGCTTTTTGATCCTAACAGCTGGGGTGCATATACATTGTATAGATATAGTGGTGCGGTGCCTTATACACCTTCGGCGTATGTAAATGTAGGCGATGAATTCGACAGAGTAAGGGTTGAGCATTTTCCTGTAATGCCATATGAAGGAAACGCATTTATATACAAAACAGGATACATTCCAAACAATGCCATCAAGCTTCTTATAGCGTTAGACGGATACGCATATTTAAGAGTATTTAAAAACGGCACTGAAATCACAGGGTCACCGTTTGCTGTTGCAGAAGGTACAAAGAACATTGATGTGACAGAAATATCAGCAGGTGAATATGAAGCGTATCTGTGCAACATGGCAGATGGAAATGTGACTAATCTTACATATAGATGTAAGTGGTCAGTGACTTAAAGTAGACCTTTAAGGTAGGTCGAGGAGGTGATGCCAATTGTATATTGAACATTCCTTCCCTCAGTAGCGTTGCCCCGAAAGGGGCGGAAACTTTAAACTAGATCAAGGTAATAATGATGGAAGCATTTTTGTGGATTTTGTATTTTGCGATATTGGCATTATTACCAATAATCGGGTGTATCATAAATGATTTTGACGAACCGTGGTAACTTAATAACTTAAAATAGACTGAGGAGATAGATATGAAACGTATAATCGAAAACTGTACAGTAGCGGCTATGGTCTACGACCGCCATGATGCAAGAAAATATGAAGATGGTGGATGTGCAGGAGTAAGAAATAGCGGTGATGAGCCGATAGAAAAATGCAAGCAATGCAAACTCTTTTATTTACAAGAAGATTAATCGAAGATTTAGTAACTTAAAGTAGACCTTTAAATTACTAACGGATCGAAAAAATCAGGGGGATTTATTCCCCCTGATTTTCGTCCGGAACGTATTTCATCAGATCGCCAGGCTGACAGTCGCATAGTCGGCAGATGGTATCGATTGTCGTTGTCGTGATCGGTTTCCCGGCTCGGATCTGCATGATGGTCCCATTTGAGATTTGCTTCTCTTTCTGGAGCCGGTAGGTACTCCATCCGTGCTTAGAAAGAAGTTTGAGCATATCAACGCATACAAGCATAAGATATCCTCCTTTCGTAAACAGTATAGACTATAAAGCGTCCAAAATCAAGACTATATATAGTCTTGACATATAGATTATAAATAATCTATAATAAGACATGAAAGGAGGACGCTTTCATGTCTATAGAAGGGAAACAGTTACTGGTAAAAGACCTTATCGAAGGCCTTAGCGCCAGACTTACCATGACTGATATTAACATTGTGACCGAAGTGATCACAAACGTGCTGCCGTACTACGATGTTGAGATGACCGGCTGCGATGAATCACAGAATGACTTCGACCAACTCTTGAAGGCATTCATTGACGCAAAGCGAATCGAAGGCCGTTCCGAAAAGACGATCGAACGATATCGCTACATCCTTAACCGTTTCCACGAAGCGGAACCGTTCCCGATGCAAAAGATGACGGTATTCAGTATCCGTCATTATCTCGGTTCGGAGAAGGAACGAGGAATATCCGACAGAACGCTCCGGGGATACAGAGATATCTTTCAATCGTTCTTCGGGTGGCTATACCGGGAAGGGTTGATATCGTCAAATCCATGCGGCAATTTAAACACGATCAAATGCAAGAAAGAAGTCCGGACGCCATATTCGGAAGTGGATATTGAGAAGCTCAAGGAAGCTTGTTCAAGTCAAAGGGACAAGGCACTGATCACATTCCTACTTGCCACAGGGTGCCGCATCAGCGAAGTATGTAGCTTGGACAGAAATGATGTCGATTTTGCAAATATGCAGTGTACGGTCCTTGGCAAAGGCAATAAAGAACGGACTGTTTATCTGGACAGCGTAGCCACGATGCAGCTGCGGCAATACTTGGTCAACAGGAAAGACAAAAGCGATGCTTTGTTTGTAGGCAAAGGATCTGCACGTCTTCATCCGGGCGGAATCAGGAAGCGGCTCAATGAGTTGGGCAATGCTGCCGGAGTAGAGAATGTGCATCCGCACAGATTCAGGAGGACGCTGGCAACAAACCTTATTAACCATGGGATGCCGATCCAGGAAGTGGCGAGCATACTTGGACACGACAATATAAACACGACAATGACATATGTATATGTCAACTCGGAAAACGTAAAGAACGCATACAGGAAATATGCGTAAAGAGGTAGAGAATGATTCTATTAGCTGAAAAGCAGATATACGATACGGCTAACAAGCCCAATGAAAAAGCTGCAAAGACTGCGACGGACTATATTACCCACACTGGGAACTCCGGAATTGAGATCACCGGGAACAATGCATCATCAAAAGTACAAATCGGCGATACGGTCAAGGTAATTGCGGATTCAACGCACTTTGCCGAAATGACCGATTCACAATTCAAGATTCATGCGGGCAGTGAAGTAACGCCAGTCTCATATTTTGGCGTAAGAACAGCAGGCTTCGGCGGAGATGGCCAAGGGAACTACCTTGTAGAGATTTCCACATATACCCCAAGCGGCTATACGACAGGCGGATCACTCGAACTATTTAACATAGATGGATCTCCAC
>CADBMM010000037.1 GCA_902795795.1 uncultured Lachnospiraceae bacterium
ACCATCCCATTAAGAATAAATAATCCCCGGGAGCTTGTAACCCTGGATTTCCGGGTAAATCAATAAACGGAGCATTGAAAATGGCTATTCCCGTAAAGCTGCAGGTGTTTGAAGGGCCGCTGGATCTTCTCCTGCACCTGATCGAGAAAAATAAGATAGATATTTACGATATTCCCATCGTTGAGATAACCGAGCAGTATCTCGAATATGTAAGAGCACTGCCGGATGACGATATGGAAACAGCCAGCGAATTCATGGTCATGGCCGCGACCCTCATAGATATAAAATGCCGCATGCTTCTTCCAAAAGAGGAGGAAGAGGGCGAGGAGGAAGGCGACCCGAGAGAAGAACTGGTACAGAGGCTTCTCGATTATAAAAAATATAAATATATGTCCCAGGTGCTGAAGGATCAGATGGAGGATACCGGAAACGTCCTGACCAAGAAGATGGTCCTTCCGAAGGAAGTGGTCAGATACAGGCCGCCTGTGGATACGGAAAGCCTTCTTGAAGGAGTGACGCTTGACGGACTGCTGAAGATATACGAGGAGATACTTTCCAGATACGATAATAAAATAGACAAGAACCGTTCGGATTTCGGTAAGATCGAGAAAGAAAAAGTCTCTATCGGAGAAAGAATGATGAATGTCCAGCGGAGGGTCGTAAAGGAACGAAAGGTCTCCTTCCGCAGCCTTCTTGAAGAACAGCCGTCCAGAATAAAAGTTATCGTAACATTTCTTGCGATACTCGAATTGATACACTACAATAAGATAGAGGTATTCCAGAACGAAAGCTTCGGGGAAATAATGATAGAATCAAAAGAGCCCGAAGGCACAGAGATCAGACCTTTCAATGACGTAGATCTGGAGATGTAAAAATGACTGAGCTCAAAGCAGCTGTTGAAGCAATAATATTTTCCATCGGGGATCCGGTGGAGCTGGAAACTATAGCCGGTGCCCTTGAAATGAGCGAAGAGGATATAAAACCGGTGATCGAAGAGCTGATGCGGGATTATGAAAGCGACGAGCGCGGTATGAAGCTTATAGCGCTTGAAAATTCTTACCAGTTTGTGACCAAAAAAGAATACTATGAGCCTCTTATCAGGATCGCGTCAAATCCTAAAAAACCGGTGCTGACCGAATCGCTGATGGAGACTCTTTCAATAATAGCCTACAGGCAGCCTGTGACGCGCGGCGAGATAGAACGGATAAGAGGTGTATCCTCGGATCACGCGGTAGGTAAGCTTATGGAATACGGGCTTATAAAGGAACTCGGACGGCTTGACGCGCCGGGACGCCCGATTCTTTTCGGTACGACCGAAGAGTTTTTAAGGCGGTTCGGCATGGATTCAAAAGAATCCCTCCCGCCGATAGACCCCGTAACTGAAGAGGATTTCAAGGCTGAGGCGGAAAGCGAGATACCTGTCACAATTTAATCAGTGTCATTCATAAAGGCTGTATAAAGCCGGAGGATCTGTTTTATGAAAGAAAATATTATGAATGCTGCTCACAGACGAGTGCGTGCGCTACTTGATGAAGGCTCCTTCATGGAGATAGGCGGGGAGGCGCGAAGCACAGACCGCGATGCTCCCTCAGACGGAGTAATAACAGGCTTCGGAAATATCGAAGGCGCGCCTGTTTATATCTATTGTCAGGATCCCGACGCGAACAGAGGATCCATTGGCAGGATGCATGCCTCAAAGATATTGAGGATATATGAGCTTGCCATGAAGACAGGTGCTCCGATCATCGGCATGATAGATTCGGCAGGGTTAAGACTCGACGAAGCAAATGATCTTCTGAATGATTTCGGAAAGCTTTACAGAGCGGCAGGAGACGCCTCCGGAGTAGTACCGCAGATATCCTGCGTCATGGGTATGTGCGGCGGCGGCATGTCTATAATTCCCGCCATGTCCGATTTCGTATTCATGAAGAATGAGGGCGCGAAGATGTTCGTGAACAGCCCGAATTCACTCGAGGACCTGAACGATGACGATATCACTTCGGCCCAGGCGGCCAGTGAATACGGCGTCGTGGATTTTATCGGCACCGAAGAAGAAATAATAGCCGGCGTAAGGAAGCTGGTTGCAATGCTGCCGGCTAATTTCGAGGACGATACATCCTGCGCCGATTCAAATGATGATCCGAACAGGGAGATACCAAGTGCCGAAAATCTTAAAGACAGACCTTTGGAGCTTATTGCCGCTTTATGTGACAACGGAATTTACTATGAGCGAAGACCTGAATATGAAAAGGATATCGTAACGGCGATCGGCCGCATGGACGGAACGACTGTGGGATTTATAGCCAACAGGGATATTACGGACGATGATGATCCGACTGCCATGCTGACCCCGCAGGCTGCGTATAAGGCTGCGTATTTTATCAGGTTCTGCGATGCGTTTTCGATCCCGATCATAAGTCTGGTAAACATGCCTGGTTTCTCAAGGACCGTGGCTTCTGAAAAAAAGATAGCAAAAGCGGTAGCAAGGCTGATGTATAATTTCAGCGCTTCTTCGACGCCCAAGATCTCGGTGGTGACAGGTGATGCCTATGGTACGGCATTTCTTGTCATGTGCTCGAGACCGATCGGCGTCGATTTTGTATATGCATGGGAGACCAGCCATATCGGCATGGTGCCAGGGCGTGAAGCTGCAAGATTATTCACGGACGGAAAGCATTCCAATTATGAACTTAAGGCGATCGAATTTGATAAGAAGTTCAACAGCACCCAGAATGCCGAAGCCGCAGGTCTGGTAGATGCGGTAATACCGGCAGCGGAAACGAGAAAATATGTTATCGGATCGCTGCGCCAGCTGTTTTCAAAGCGTGAAGTGTGGCCGCCGAAAAAGCACGGAAGCCTGTAATGAAGAGGACTGCGATATGAAGAGAAGATCATTGATAACAGCTGCATCGGCATTGCCGTTTGCTTTTGCTTTGATATCGGCAGTGCCGGTTTACGCGGCGGATGCGCGGCCGCTTGCCGAAAAGCTCACCGAAGCCGGGAGAAATACCGTTATCGGTATAGTTACGGTTCTGGTGATCCTTCTCGGACTGAGCCTTATTATCAGTCTTTTCAAATTCATACCCGGAGCGGGCGGAAAACAGAAAAAGACTGTAAAAGATGAAAAAACCGGTACCGGAGACTTTGTTGTGGTATCGAAGAAACCTGCCACGGCAGCAGTTGAGGACGACGGTGAGGAGCTTGCCGCAGTTATTATGGCAGCGATAGCTGCATATGAAGGAGAGGGCTTCGATCCGACAAAATACAGATTGAGATCAGTAAAGAGGGCAGGTTCGTCCCGCAGATGGAACAGGGCAAGGAGGTAGCCATGAAAAAGTACAACATAACGGTAAACGGAAAAAAATACGAAGTAGAAGTAGAGGAAGTATTCTCTGCTCCATCTGCAGCTGTACAGAACGCACCGGCACCGGCAGCAAGTGTGAGCACTCCTGAACCTGTGAAGGTCGAAGCAGCCGCTGATAGCGGCAATACCGCAATTGAAGCAGCAGTTCCCGGAAAAGTTTTAAGGATAGCTGTTTCAGCAGGCAGTGCAGTGAAAAAAGGAGATACGGTCGTGGTAATAGAATCCATGAAGATGGAGATCCCTGTCGTTGCGCCTGAAGACGGGACAGTAACTGTCATCAAAACTGCAGTCGGCGAAAATGTGGAGACAGGCGATATCCTTGCGATGATGGATGTTTGAACGCTCTGATGTTCCGGAGGGCCTTATATGCTTGGTTTAGGTGAAACATTATCAAACCTCGTCCACCAGACAGCATTTTTCAATCTGTCCTGGGGAAATTATATAATGATAGGCGTAGCCATGGTACTTCTGTATCTGGCGATAAAGCGCGGTTTTGAGCCTCTGCTTCTTCTGCCTATCGCTTTCGGCATGCTGCTGGTGAATATATACCCGGAGATCATTGCCGAAGGATATGTGGATGAGCAGGGCGTGGAGCATGCGGCCGGTCTGCTCAACTACTTCTTTAAGCTTGATGAATGGGCGATCCTGCCGTCGCTTATTTTCCTTGGCGTTGGAGCGGTGACCGATTTTGGACCGCTTATAGCCAATCCGATGAGCTTTCTTCTTGGCGCAGCTGCCCAGCTGGGCATTTACGCGGCATATTTTCTGGCTATACTGATCGGATTTGGCGGAGAGGCCGCAGCTGCGATATCGATAATCGGAGGAGCAGACGGACCGACGTCCCTCTTCTTGTGCGGCAAGCTCGGACAGACAGATCTCATGGGGCCGATAGCGGTCGCGGCATATTCGTATATGTCGCTCGTGCCGCTGATCCAGCCGCCTGTCATGAAGCTGCTTACAACAAAGAAGCACAGGGAAATAAAGATGACCCAGCTCCGTGAGGTCAGCAAGCTGGAGAAGATCCTTTTCCCGATAATCATCACGACGGTCGTCTGCCTTATCCTGCCGTCCACGGCTCCGCTTGTGGGCATGCTAATGCTGGGAAATCTCTTCCGTGAATCGGGAGTAGTCAGCCAGCTTCGCGATACTGCCGCGAATGCGCTTATGTATATTGTCGTTATTCTGCTTGGAACATCGGTAGGAGCTTCGACAAGCGCCGAGCATTTCCTTAACTTCGAAACGCTGAAGATAATAGGTCTGGGACTGATAGCCTTTGTTGTCGGTACTGCGGGCGGTGTGATTCTCGGACAGCTGTTCAGGATCATTTCACATAATAAGATAAATCCGCTTATCGGTGCGGCCGGAGTTTCGGCGGTGCCAATGGCGGCCAGAACAGTGCAGAAGGTCGGAAGCGAAGCTGACCCCTCGAACTTCCTTCTCATGCATGCCATGGGACCAAACGTTGCGGGCGTTATAGGAACAGCAGTTGCTGCAGGAACATTTATGGCAGTATTCGGAGTCTGATAACAGGAGAGAGAACATGCAGGAAAAAGAGAAAAAACCGGTAAAGATAGTAGAGACCATATTAAGGGATGCACATCAATCGCTGATCGCCACACGTATGCCGACCGAGGTGATGCTGCCCATACTTTCAAAGCTTGACGAGGTCGGCTTTTACGCCCTCGAATGCTGGGGAGGCGCGACCTTCGACGCCTGCCTTCGCTTCCTGAATGAAGATCCGTGGGAGAGACTGCGTAAGATCAGAAAGGGCTGCCCGAATACGAAGCTCCAGATGCTTTTCCGCGGACAGAACATTCTCGGCTACAGGCCTTACGCCGATGATGTGGTCGAATATTTTGTTCAGAAATCGGTAGACAACGGAATAGATATCATCAGAATATTTGACTGCCTTAATGATCTCCGTAATCTCGAGACTTCGGTAAAGGCTGCGATAAAGGAAAAATGCCATGTGCAGATCGCATTAAGTTATACGACCGGCGACGCGTATACGCCGGAATACTGGATGCAGACGGCAAAAGCGATAGAAGACATGGGCGCCGATTCGATCTGCATAAAGGATATGGCAGGACTTCTTGTGCCTTATAAGGCTGCGGAACTTGTAAAAGCCATGAAAGAAGCCTCGGATCTGCCGATAGATGTGCATACTCACTATACATCGGGATGCGCATCCATGACGCTGCTTAAATGCGTTGAGGCAGGAGCTGATATAATCGATACAGCGATCTCTCCCTTCGCAATGGGAACCTCTCATCCTTCTACCGAAGCGATGGTGGAGTCATTAAAAGACTCGCCTTATGATACAGGTCTCGATGTTGCTTTGCTGGCTGAAATTGCCGATTATTTCAGACCGTACAGGGATGAATGCATCAAGAACGGGCTTCTTAACCCGAAGAACCTTGGCTCCGATATAAAGACACTTGTTTACCAGGTTCCGGGAGGTATGCTTTCCAACCTGACCAGCCAGCTTAAGGATCTCCATGCAGAAGACAGGTTTTACGAAGTCCTGGCTGAGGTCCCGAACGTCAGGAAGGATCTGGGTGAATGCCCGCTGGTCACGCCGTCATCGCAGATCGTAGGCTCACAGGCCGTAATGAACGTCATTCAGGGCGAAAGATACAAGGTCGCTACGAAGGAAACAAGGGATATGCTTCTCGGCAAATACGGCCGTGCCGTAAAGCCCTTCAATGAAGAGGTCAGAAAGAAGGTAATTGGGAATGAAAAGCCTATAACATGCCGCCCGGCCGACCTGCTTGAGCCGGAGCTTGAAAAACTGGAAAAGGATATTGCAGCTTTTAAGCAGCAGGATGAGGATGTGCTGACATACGCGCTGTTCCCGCAGGTGGCATTGGCTTTCTTTAAATACAGAGAAGCTCAGAATACAGGAATAGACCCCGACCTTTTTGACAGCGTCAACGGAGCCTATCCGGTGTAAAAAATGGTCTTTGCCAGTATAAAAGTGCTGCAGCCTGTTATGCATTTAAGAGGGCTTAAAAAAGATATTCGTCTGCGGCATAATGTGGTATCATAAAGATGAAAAACAATGATCTGCAGCTGCTTTCAGGAACGGCTGCTTTGAAAGGAGAGATTTAATATGCCCCTGGTAACAAGTACCGAAATGTTCAAAAAGGCTTATGAAGGCGGCTATGCGATAGGAGCCTTCAATGTTAACAATATGGAGATCGTGCAGGGTATCACCGAAGCGGCGGGAGAGCTGAACGCTCCGCTGATCCTTCAGGTTTCCGCCGGTGCCAGAAAGTATGCGAACCATACTTATCTTATGAAGCTGGTTGAAGCGGCGCTTATAGAGAATCCTAATATTCCGGTGTGCCTGCATCTTGATCACGGCGCGGATTTTGAGATCTGCAAGTCCTGCATAGACGGCGGATTTACATCCGTTATGATAGATGGTTCCTCAAAATCTTTCGAGGACAATATCGCACTCAGCCGTAAGGTCGTTGAGTATGCCCATGATCACGGCGTTGTAGTAGAAGGAGAGCTCGGCACACTGGCAGGTGTTGAAGACGAGGTAAAGGTAAAGGCCGAGGATTCTTCCTATACCCGTCCTGAGGAGGTCGAGGAATTTGTAAGCCGCACAGGCGTCGATTCACTTGCGATAGCCATCGGAACGAGCCACGGTGCATATAAATTCAAACCCGGAACAAAACCGCAGCTGCGCTTTGATATCCTCGAAGAAGTAGCAAAACGTCTCCCGGGTTTCCCGATCGTCCTTCACGGAGCTTCATCGGTTTCCCAGGAATATGTAAAGATCATCCAGGAGCACGGCGGCGGACTTAAAGATGCTATCGGCATCCCCGAGGATATGTTAAGACAGGCTGCAAAGATGGCGGTCTGCAAGATCAATATCGATTCCGACTTAAGGCTTGCCCTTACAGCGGGCGTACGTCAGGTGCTTTTCGAGGATCCTTCCAAATTCGATCCGCGTGAATACCTGAAAGTCGGACGCCAGTATGTAAAGGATGTAGTGGCTCATAAGATAAAAGACGTGCTTGGCTGTGAGGGAAAGGCCTCTGAAATACTGGGATAACCGGGCGCATATATTCTTGAAATGATCTGTTTTGTATTGTATAATACATTTAGATTTTATGAGAACTTCCTGGGGTGTTCGACAACCTGCTTACATGAACCTACAACTACTTTAAAAAGGGATTCCTAAATCTGTACTCCGATGTCAGGCCCCCTTTGAGGGGAAGGCAGAAGTGTACGTGCGGTTACCCACCTGGCTCTGCTAGGAGTCATATTGCAGGACCGGCATTCCGGGTACGTCCATTCAGTCCTACTGGATGGACGTAATATTATATATAAGCAAGAAGCGCCGGCGGCAGCAATATCACGCCGGCAGACTGCATTTAAGGAGAAAAAAGCAGATGACAGAAACTATAAGAGCAAAACTTCGTGAGATACTGGACGATGCCGGCAAAAAGCTGGACAGCGCCGGGGATCTTGACGCGCTTAACAGCATAAGGGTAAATATCCTCGGTAAAAAAGGCCGTCTTACCGAAGTATTAAAAGGAATGAAGGACGTTGCGCCCGAGGACAGGCCCGCAGTAGGTCAGATGGTAAATGAAGCCAGGGCCAGCTTCGAAAAAATACTTGAAGAGAGAAAGAACGCATTTGAGAAAAAAGCGCTTGAAGCGAAGCTTGCTCACGAAGTAATAGATGTCACTCTGCCGGCAAACAGCAACGCTATGGGGCACAGTCATCCCAACACGATAGCGCTTGAAGAAGTCGAGCGTATATTCATCGGCATGGGATATGAGGTCGTTGAAGGCCCCGAAATAGAATATGACGAATATAATTTTGAAAAACTTAATATCCCTGCCAACCATCCCGCCAAGGATGAGCAGGATACTTTTTATATAAACAAAGAGATAGTATTACGTACGCAGACATCGCCCTGCCAGGCAAGGGAGATGGAAAAGGGAAAGCTCCCCATAAGGATGCTTGCTCCCGGACGTGTATTCCGCTCTGATGAAGTCGACGCCACTCATTCACCCTCATTCCATCAGATAGAAGGGCTCGTAGTGGATAAGAATATAACATTTGCAGATCTTAAAGGCACGCTTGAGCAGTTCGCCAGGGAACTTTTCGGACCGAATACAAAGACGAAATTCCGTCCGCATCACTTCCCGTTCACCGAGCCTTCGGCAGAAATGGACGTCAGCTGCTTCAAATGCGGCGGAAAAGGCTGCAGATTCTGCAAGGGCGAAGGCTGGATCGAGATCCTCGGCTGCGGAATGGTACATCCCCATGTATTTGAAATGTGCGGCATAGACCCCGATGAATATAAAGGATTCGCGTTTGGCGTAGGTCTTGAAAGAATAGCGCTTCTTAAGTATGAAATAGACGATATGCGGCTCCTTTATGAGAACGACATAAGGTTCTTAAGCCAGTTCTGATATATCACAGGTGAAAATGAAACGCACACAGACAGATAAACAGATTTCAAAATACAGGAGATAATATGAATACATCATATAAATGGCTGAAAAAATATGTACCGGATCTTGACGCCGCACCGCAGGAATTCATGGATGCAATGACGCTTTCCGGCACGAAAACCGAAGGATATACCTGCCTTGATAAGGATATAGACAAGATAATCATCGGACAGATCACAAAGATAGAGCCGCATCCGGATGCGGACAAGCTCGTTGTATGCCAGGTAAACGTAGGCACAGAAAATGTGCAGATCGTTACCGGAGCAGACAATGCTTTTGTCGGAGCAAAGGTCCCTGTAGTACTTGACGGCGGAAGAGTCGCAGGCGGACATGACGGATCGAAGACGGAAGGCGGTATTGAAATAAAAGCCGGAAAGCTCCGCGGAGTGCCTTCTCAGGGAATGATGTGCTCCATAGAGGAGCTCGGATCCACAAGGGAGTTCTATCCCGAGGCACCGGAAAACGGTCTCTATATTTTTGATGAGGATGCCGAGGTCGGCGCTGATGCAATTGAAGCGCTGGGCCTTCACGATACGATATTCGAATATGAAATCACATCTAACCGTGTCGACTGCTACAGCATTCTCGGAATCGCAAGGGAAGCTGCAGCCACCTTCGGAAAGAAATTTATTCCCCCGAAGGGCGAATGCAAGGGAAATGATGAAAAAGCTTCGGATTACATCAGCGTAAGAGTTGATGATCCGGATCTCTGCCCGAGATTTACTGCCAGGGTCGTAAAGAATATCAAGATCGGACCGTCACCCAAATGGATGCAGAGATGCCTTTCAGCGAGCGGAATCAGACCGATAAATAATATCGTCGACATCACGAACTTCGTTATGGAAGAGTACGGACAGCCGATGCATGCATATGATCTGTCTACTATTGCAGGCAATCAGATCATCGTAAGAAGAGCAAAGGACGGAGACAAATTCACGACCCTCGATGGTCAGGAAAGACTTCTTGATCATGATGTTATCATGATCTGCGACGGAGAAAAGGAAGTCGGTATCGGCGGTATCATGGGAGGCGAGAATTCCATGATCACTGAAGATGTAAAAACAGTCCTTTTCGAAGCGGCTACTTTCGACGGAACTAACATAAGACTTTCTTCAAAGAGGATAGGACTTCGTACCGAGGCATCCGGCAAATTTGAAAAAGGCCTTGATCCTGAAAACGCAGAAGCTGCGATTAACCGCGCCTGCGAGCTTATTCAAGAGCTTGGCTGCGGCGAGGTAGTCGGTGGTATAGTGGACGTTTACTCAAAGAAACCGGAGCAGGTAAGAGTAAAGCTCGAGCCCGAAAAGATAAACGCGCTTCTCGGAACGGATATATCAAAAGAGCAGATGCTTGAATATTTCAAGCCTCTGGAACTCGAATACGATGAAAAAGCCAATGAACTGATCATCCCGTCTTTCAGACAGGATCTTAAGTGCACGGCTGATATCGCTGAAGAAGTCGCGAGATTCTACGGATATGACAATATCCCGACGACGCTTCCTACAGGCGAAGCTACGACAGGCAAGCTGCCGTTCTATCTCATGGTGCAGAACCTGGCACGAAATGTCGCGGAATTCTGCGGATTTTCACAGGGATATACCTATTCGTTCGAGAGTCCAAAGGTCTATGACAAGCTTATGATCCCGGCTGACAGCAAGCTCAGGGACGCCATAGAGATCATGAATCCGCTCGGAGAGGATTTCTCGATAATGAGAACGCTTTCCGTAAACGGAATGCTTACATCACTTGGCACCAACTACGGCAGAAGAAATAAAGACGTGCGCCTTTACGAGCTCGGAAATGTATATATTCCGAAGGAGCTTCCGCTTAAGGAACTGCCGGACGAAAGAATGAAATTCACACTGGGCTTCTACGGAAAGGGCGATTTCTTCAGCCTTAAAGGAGTCTGCGAAGAGTTCTTTGCCAAGGCCGGACTCGGATCAAGATTCGATTATAAGACGGATGATCTGAAACCCTTCCTGCATCCGGGACGCCAGGCAGATATTTACCTGGGCGACGTATGCCTGGGATATCTGGGAGAGGTGCATCCGCTTGTAGCAGACAGCTACGGCATAGGCCAGAGAGCTTACATCGCTGTTATAGATATGCCGAATGTTGTTGCTAATTCCACATTTGAAAGAAAATTCGAAGGAATAGCCAGATTCCCGGCTGTAACAAGAGACCTTTCCATGGTAGTAAAGAAAGATATACGCGCTGCTGAGATCGATAACATGATCCGTCAAAGAGGCGGAAAAGATCTTGAAAGCGTCAGCCTTTTCGATATTTACGAAGGCGACCAGATCGCTGAAGGATATAAATCCATGGCCTATTCCCTTGTGTTCAGATCAAAGGAAAAGACTCTTACTGATGATGATATAAGCAAATCGATGAAGAAAATACTGAACGGACTTGAGTCTATGGGCATCGAGCTTCGTTCATGATCGGAAGAAAAAAATGAAAACCAGTGATTTTGGCTATGAACTGCCGCAGGAGCTTATCGCGCAGGATCCTTTGGAGGACCGCAGCAGTTCAAGACTTATGATACTTGATAAAGAAACAGGTGTGATATCCGATGAGCATTTCACGGATATCACACATTATCTGAAAGCCGGCGACTGCCTTGTAATAAACAATACAAAGGTCCTGCCGGCTCGTTTGTATGGCACGAAAGAAGGCACCGGGGCTTCCGTGGAGATACTGCTTCTTAAGAGACTCACGGCCGATGAATGGGAGTGCCTTGTACGTCCGGGAAAGAAATGCAGGCCCGGAACGTTAATTTCCTTCGGCGACGGCCGGCTTAAGGGCGTAATAACGGATATAGTCGATGAAGGTAATCGTATTATAAAATTCGAATATGAGGGCATATTTGAAGAGATCCTGGATGCCCTTGGAGAAATGCCGCTTCCTCCGTATATCACTCACAAGCTTAAGGATAAAAACCGGTATCAGACTGTTTACGCGAAAGAAGAAGGAAGCGCAGCCGCGCCGACGGCAGGCCTTCATTTCACAAAGGAACTGCTTGCCCAGATAGAGAGCATGGGGGTGAAAATAGCCCATGTCACGCTTCATGTGGGTCTTGGCACATTCAGACCGGTAAAGGTTGAAGATGTGACGGAGCACCACATGCATTCGGAGTACTATGTGGTAGAACCGGAAATGGCTGACCTGATCAATAATACAAAAAAAGCAGGCGGCCGTGTTATCTGTGTGGGAACGACAAGCTGCCGTACGCTGGAATCGGCTTCAACGCCTGATGGCATTCTCAAGGCCGGCAGCGGATGGACGGACATCTTCATATATCCCGGCTATAAATTTAAAATGATGGATGCGCTGATAACCAATTTCCATCTTCCGGAAAGCACTCTTATCATGCTCGTCAGCGCTTTCGCCGGCAAGGAAAAGGTCATGAACGCATATAAACACGCCGTGGAGGAAAGATACAGGTTCTTTTCCTTTGGGGATGCGATGTTGATCAGATAGATCATTTGTGTTTGATATAAGGAGAAATCATGGCAAGAGAAAAGGAAGTCTATCTTGCGGGATGCAGAGGACGCGGAACTTTCAGCGGAAAAAACGCGAAGGTCGGCTTTGGAAAGTACGGTGCCATACAAAGCGGTGAAGACTGTACGTGGGTTCATAGTTGGGGTAATGGCTATACGATTCGCGGGAACTGGACCGATCGGAATATCTGTGACGGGGTGATCACATATCCGGCTTCATGGGATAGACAGCAGTATGAAGGCCGCAGCAGGGATGGTGCTCCGGAAGGTCATGGGAGGATGACCTATTCCAATGGTGATATATATGACGGAAACTGGTCTATGGATAAGGATTTTATCAGTTCTCAGGATGGGTTCGGGACATATACTTCTCAGGATGGATTCGAGATATCCGGAACATGGGATCCAGACCATAAAAACGGTCTTAGCAGGATCGAAAAATGGAAAGAAGATGAAAATGGATATCATATTGATTATATCTATGTTGGCGAAGTAAAAGGCGGAATTTTTAACGGTTATGGCAGATACTGTAAAAATGGCGGCACGATTTTACAGGGACAGTGGTACAACGGACAGCTGGATGGCCCTGCAAAACAAATTTATGAAGGCGCTTCGCTGGAAGCTGTATGGAAGAACGGTATTATGCAGTCAGACCATGTCAAAATATCCTTTGCCAACGGTAGTGTTTACGAAGGTGGGATCGACCACGGTAAGTTTACCGGACAGGGCAGATTAACGGTTCCGGACAGCTATACCTATGAAGGAGAGTTTCAGGACAACAAGTTCCATGGAAAAGGCCGAAAGACTGAAAGCATCGGTCAGGTATATGACGGCGAGTGGAAAAACGGGGAAAAAGATGGTCCCGGAAAACTGATAACCGTGGAAGGTGTAACGCTGGAAGGCGTCTGGAAAGATGACATCCTCCAGGATGAACTCGTCCGTATATATGACTCCTCCGGAAAGCTTACTTATGAAGGAAACTTTTACGGGGGACAGCAGAATGGGAAGGGCAAAGCCTGGCTTCCCGACGGAAAACTATACGAAGGCGAGTTTAAGGACGGTGTCATTCATGGTCATGGCCGCATCCAAATGGATGAGGAGACCGTTTTCGAGTGTGAATTCGATAATACGCGGATCCTTTTCGACCATATCCGCATGGAAAAAACTGATGGAACGGTGTTTGAGGGCAACGCCGAGAACGGCGACCTGAACGGAACGATCCATGCCACGCTCCACGACGGCAGTGTGATCGATGGCGAGCTGGTCAACGGCCAGATCTCTGAGAACTCCACATTGACCCGCGACGGCGAGACGCAGAAAGCAAAATGGAAAGATGGACAATGGGTCTTCGAGACTCAGAAGTCATTCATCGTCATTCATTTTGAAAACATGACCCCGGTCGTCGAAGAACTCACGAAGGAGATGGAGGATTTCCAGGAGGAGGCGCAGGAAGCCATCGAGACCGAAGGAAAGTACCTGACCGTTTCCGCTACAAACAATGACGAATACTCCGAGGAGCTCAGACCTTATTTTGACGGGCTGGTCGGAATGGATTCTGTGAAGTCACAGATCGACAAGATATACAAGCGCTTTAAGATCGATGCGATGCGCCAGGAGATGCTTGGCATCAATGCACAGAAACAGGGTTACTACTTCATCATGAGCGGTAATCCCGGCACCGGTAAGACGACGGTAGCCCGCATTATCGCGGAACTGCTTTACCGGGTCGGCTTGCTGCCAAGCGACAGCTACGTCGAAGTCGACCGTTCGAAGCTTGTGAGCCAGTACGTGGGCGAGACTGAAAAGAAGACTGCGGATGCGATCGAGGCCGCGCGCGGCGGCACGCTGTTTATCGACGAGGCTTACACACTATATAAAAAAGATAATGCCAATGATCCGGGCGGTCAGGCCATCGACGTCCTCCTGAAGGATATGGAGGACCACCGCGGCGAGTACTGCGTGATCATGGCCGGCTATAAGAAGCAGATGAGCGAAATGGTCAGAAACGCCAACCCCGGGCTGGCATCACGTTTCGACCATCATATAGAGATTCCGGACTACACGGCGGAAGAGCTGTTGCAGATCCTCGTGAAAATGGCTGCGGAACGTCACTTCTACATTGAGAGCGATGCACGTAACAGGATCCTCGAACAGATCGAACGGGAGAAGGTCGATGAGACTTTCGATAATGCCAG
>CADBMM010000038.1 GCA_902795795.1 uncultured Lachnospiraceae bacterium
ATCACCGTTGTTTTTGTCCCGGAATCATTTTTAAAGTTTCTCTTTTCCGTACTGCTTTGCAAGTCTGTTTATCTCTTCTTTTACCTTTTCCACCACGCTGTCGGGCCCTGTTATTTTCACCCCGTCTCCAAGTGCCATGACCCATGACAGGAAATGCGGACTTACCGCAGCCTTTACGGTTACTTTAAAATGTTCATCATCGACCGGATACATAGGTACGTCCTTGCCGAAGCGATCTATAAAGATGCCCGCCATACTGTTTTCCGCCAGTATCTGCACATTCTCCTCTTCTGCTCCGAACATTCCGAACATGCGTTTTGTATATGCACCTACATCAAAGTTCCTGAAGATATCGGCGCCTTCTCTTATTTCTTTTGATTCATTCAGATCCAGCATTTTGTCCACACGGTAATGCTTGATCATTCCGGCGTCGGCATCATAGCCTATCATATAATAGTTTTCATCGTCCCAGGAAAGTGCCCACGGACTTATCTCATAATAAGCGCCGTCTTTTCTTAAGACCTGTTCCTTTTTTGCGTTCCAGTTGAAGTATCTGAATCTGACCTTCCTGTTCCTGGCTATTGCGGTGTGTATCGCGTCGACATTGTAATAAATATTTTTATTATCGGCCTTGATCCTTTCAGCGGTGTAGACCTGCCTGTGCAGCAAAGAGGCCTGCGGTCGGCTGGTAAGCGCTTCTATTTTTCTTATAAGCTCATCAGATCTCTTTGCGGTTATGAATCTCGCGGACTGGACAGAATCCACCAGCAGCTTGAGCTCCGCGATCTCGAACATCCTGCTGCCTATGTAATAATAGTAGGTCCTGCCTTCTTTTACTCCTATGATATCAAGACCGAAAAGGCGCAGGTTTTCGATATCACTGTAGAGTGCTTTCCTTTCAGCGGTTATGCCATATGCCTTTAAAGCCGACAGGATCTCCTCCATGGTGATCTTATGCTCCTCATCAGTCCTTTCCAGCAGGATCCTGCAAAGATAGAGTATTTTAAGCTTCTGATTATTTCCTTCCGCCATTTTCAAGCCCCCGGACGTTCATGCGCCCCAATCTGTAATACTTGTTTTCACTTCAGATTTTATCTTATATTCCGCTTTAACGCAATGTATGCATTTTCGACCGATCCCACGTACGATCATTATGACCGGAACAGGTGTCGCCCATTGCTTTTGCCTTCCGACACAGGCATATGCGTTTTCATATTTCCAGGATAATTTTCTTTAATTCCGAAGCTGCGAGACTAAGGGTATGGTTTCTGTTTTCGATCATACAAACGAAACGATGAGGGATGCTTTCCGATAACGGGATCTCAAACAGCAGTCCTCTTTCAATGTCGTCTTCGGCGCAGCTTCGCGGCACAAATCCGATTCCAAGCTTATTCCGGACCATCAGCAGTGTCTGAGCTGTATTGGCGGAGAACAATTCAGGTTCAAACCGCAATCCCTTCTTCGCAAACAGGTCGGTAAAGAAGGGATAATAGATCGTTTTACCACCCACGCAGATCATCGGATATTCATTTAATTCCGCCAGAGACTGAGTTCTTTTTGTCAGTTCCGTATAAGCTGTTCCTCCGATGGCAATATCGGAAACTTCCAGTATCTTCGTACATTTCAGTTTTTCATCTTCCGGGAAAGGCGTTGCTGCGACCGCAAAATCACAGCTTTCGTTTTTGACCGCATTTACCGATTCCAGACAATAAGATGATACTATCCGTACAAGAACAGATGGATAGTTTTCCCGGAACTTATTCAACGCCGGAATAATTATATTCGAAAGCGCCGTGTCGCTTATTCCGATATTCACTACTCCGTGCTGCAGGCTGGTCATCCGGGTCAAAGAGTCCTCCGCCATGTTCAGCTGCTCTATGGCCGGCTTCACATACGAGTATAAAACTTCCCCTTCAGGCGTCAGTTTCATTCCTCTGTTTGAACGCTCAAAAAGGCGGCAGCCGTATTCACGTTCCAGTAGTGCGATCTCACGGGAAACATTCGGCTGGGAACTATAAAGGAATTTTGCTGCTTCCGTAAGGTTTTTATATTTGCTTACATAATAAAATGATTTGTAATAGGAGTAGTTGATCGACATTTCTTATGGCCTTTCCGGATCTGACATATATTTTTGATATAGGCACTATATCATCAATATATTTTACAAATCAATACGCTGAAAATATAATCTTTTCTTAAAGGAAGGACAACACACTCCATCCTTATAAATTCAGCCGGAATAACCAAATAGCCCGGCAGGAACGAGCGGGGAGCAAAAGCCTGTATGAACAGATCAGAAAGCCATTACAGATGGGTCATTTGTTTTTCGTGTTTCTGGCTTTTCCTGTGCAATATGGGCCTGTGCAGCAATATTCTGACTGTCTATCTCCCATTCATTGAGGAAAAAGGATTTACAGACAGTATGGGAAGCGCCATATTGTCTGTGAGATCCCTTTTTTCATTTCTGACGACATTTCTTGTCGAGTTTTATTATCGAAAACTATCTTTGCGGAAAGGTATTCTGATCGCCTCATTAGTCGGGGCGGCAGCGCCTGTATTATTCAGCATCGGCACTCTGCCTGTTTATTACTATATCGGAGCTGCGCTGGCAGGGATCATCCGGCAGGATATATGCAGCGTGCGGAAAAAGTTCCGGACAGATCCGGTTTCGTCCGGGAAAATGCTTCCGTTCCAGGATCATATATGCTGCCCTGTCTGCTCGCTGTTATGATGTTCTTAAACGGCGGTGCCGGTCTTGCCTTTTCCGGTCACCTTTCCGTACTGACGATAACATCCGGCTACAGCGAAGAAACTGCCGCAGCAGCCGTTTCTGTTTTCGGTTTCACATTATTTCTCGGGAAATTTGCCGCGGGCTGGCTGGCAGATCGCTTTGGTTCCAGGAAAAGCAGCGTATTTCTGATAACAGTTTTTATTCTGGGATGTTTCAACGTTTTCGGAATGAACGGAAAGCAGGTCTTCTGGTGCCTGATACTGACAGCCATGCTTGGATTCGGTGCTTCGATCTATAATGTAGGCCCTCCGCTCTGGGCTGCAGATCTTTCCACGCCGGAACGATACGGCAAGACCTTACGGTGGCTGCAGATCTTCTATAATCTTGGCGGAATTGTATTTACGATCGTACCCGGGTATATAGCCGATCATACATCAGAATACAGATCCTCTTACATAATGTTTGCCTTCATGATGACAGCAAGCATGGCAATTCTTCTATATCTTTACAGAGTCAGCAAAAATGACGTTTCTCCAGACCGGAAATAGCGGTACAAGGGTCATCGATGATCCCGCCAAACAGATACAGGCAATTCATGCCTTTTAGCAATTGCAAAACGCTGCTTTTTAAAGTATCATAATTACCCGTAGAATGTTTTTATCCGTAAGCGATGCGCATGCAGGAAAAGGATCCAAGAGTATTTGTGCCTCAGCAGTTTGCCAATATAAACAATGTACTTGCCCATAAAAAATATACTGCTCTTGAAATAATGGAACAGGTGGCAGGACCTATTCATGGCTTCTGCTCAGGCGTCGGCACCGGCGGCACAAATGTCGCTGCAGCCTTGAAGCTCGCAAAGAAGCTTGGAAAAGGAAAAACAGTCGTGACCGTCCTTCCGGACACGGCCGAAAGATACTTTTCAACCCCTCTTTTTGAGGAATAAAAAAGAAATACAGAGGAATATGAAATGGCTTTCGAAAAAGATACGATCGTTGAAGAAGCAATAGCAATGGGATTTTCCCACGCCCATCTTGCCAAGGTAGAACCGCTTAAACCATTAAACGAAGTCCGTGATATGTGTGCTTCCGGTAAATGCCAGATCTACGGAAAATGTTGGACCTGCCCTCCTGCCTGCGGCACCATAGAGGAATGCTCCGAGCGTATGCACAAATATGACTGGGGCATACTGCTCCAGACAACTGCCGAGCTTGAGGATTCAATGGATTATGAAGGCATGATGGAAGGTGAACAAAAGCAGAAAGAAAACTGCTTTAAATTCGCTGAAATGCTCTCTGAAAGATATGAGCATATCCTGCCTCTTTCCAGCGGCGGCTGCAGACTTTGCAAGCAATGCACTTATCCGGATGCACCCTGCAGATTCCCGAAAAAGGCTCTTTCCTCCATGGAAGCCTACGGCCTGCTTGTAAGCGATGTGTGCAAGGATAACGACCTGCCTTACTATTACGGCCGCGACACCGTCACATACACTGCATTGTTCCTCATCAAGGACAACTGATAAATCGGGCAGCCGCTTCATCTATTATGCTGCGCGGCTGCCCAAATATAATTTTATGCCTTCAAATATTTAAACACCGTACCAAGGAATCTTCTGCGGCGTTTCCCGTCTATTGCAAACAGCTCTTTAATAAGCGAGCCGATATATTTCGACGGTTCCAGGAAAAACAGGTCGACATCATCGATGCCTGCATTCCCGAGTATTTCGAACAGCACTTCAACAAAGTTCTCGATCTCATCTTCAGACAGACCGCTTATCCAGTTATTGAATTTTGCCACGGACTTCGTGCTTTTTTCAGTAAAGGCATTTGTATATACTACCTGGCCGTTCTTTACATACCAGTTCATAAAGTCGTGCTGCTCAAAACCTTCGCCGCTGCTTCTGGCTATCTTATATTCCGGCTCCATTTCAAACAGTCTTCCGATAAAGCCATGCTCCGGCATTATCTTTATCACGCGGTCAGCAATACATTGAAAACCCGGTGAATCGATAAAACCTTTTTTAAAGCCTATACCGTCAAAGGTAAATACTTTCAGTATGCGTTCCTGCGCCTCCTGATCCAGTTTTGCAGATGCAAATACCGACAGTGTGCCGCCCTTGGAATGCCCTCCGACATACATCTTCTGCGTCGTCTTTTTTGCTATCTCATCCAGATAATCCACAGCAAGCTGCTGAGACGGCATCTCCTCCAGAAAACCGTAATTGAAGTCTTCCTTCCAGCCAAGGAGCGATCCGTCCGTGCCCCTGAATACCACAAAGATCCTGTCACTGCCAAGAAAATATGTGACCGCTGCAAATTGCGCTTCCGTTGTTTTATCAGTGATCTCCCTGAAATAACCGAGCCTTATTTTACTGTACCGTCTGCTGTCTTTCATTTCCTCAAAAGTCTTGCGGTACACCGGTCCGTAAAGCGGATGTGCAAAGACCTTGTTTTTATCCATGACCCTGTCTATATCACCAAAGGTAACGGTATTGCCGTTCTCCGGCACAAGGCCCTTGAATCTCATATAAATAGCATTGGCAAGCAGCATGGCGTCAGGAATGGAAAATGGCAGCTCCATAAAGCTTTTATCCTTGTTTTCCCTCAGGTAATCCATTGCTGTGGATCTTTTTTTATCACTGCTCATTTAGTTTGTTCTCCATAAACAAGAAAGCGCTGCGGCAGATGCGTATCATTATGATGACAGTTTTTCTGCATCAGATCGAACCTGTTCAGTTTAAAATATACGCTCCACCGTCGAGGAAGACTGACCTTCCGTTATTATCTGCATATGTATGGAAATAAAAATCTCCGGTTTCATTATGTGTCGAAAGATCTATTTCTACTGTAAATACGCCGTCTCCTGCAGATGACAGCTTATACCATTTCAGATCATTCTGACCGTTCTTTTTGCCCCACACCGCAGTCCTTACATTTTCAAGGCCGTATCCGTTGTCCAGAGATACGATGACTTTGTTTTTATTATCGGTACCTGCAGAAACTGTCAGAGTCGGGACTGCGATCTCAGGAACTTCGTAAATACAGCCTGTTAAACATGTGCTTCCGCTGTAGATATGAATAATGAACCTGCCGGCATTTTTATGCAGACCGGGATTCACAGTCACTTTATAGACTCCGTCTGAGCCTTTCGTCAGCGTATACCAGGTCAGATCATCCTGACCGTTTTCTTCGCTCCAGACCGCTGCTCTTGCTGAAGGATACATATCGGCGTTATAAAGTGCGATCTCCAGATTCTTTTCCTGCATCCGTACATCTGCGTACGGAGGCTCAACCTCAAAGGTATATCCTGCAACAAATGAGCTTCCGCTGTACATGTGGACAATATATTTTCCGAAACTTCTATGCGAAGTCAAATCGGCCGCAAGCGTAAATGTTCCGTCCTTCTGCTTTGCCATATCATACCATGTAAGATCGTCCTGCCCGTTGCTTTCGCTCCAGATTGCTGCCTTGACCGCCGGGTATTCTCCGGCATTGCAAAGTACTGCCGACAGCATTTTTCCATCCACCGAAGCGTCGACCACAGGATCAGGAATTCCGACATCTTCACCGGTGACGTTCATGATCTTACCGTCCAGGAACTGGTTAACACCGCCGTTAACTCCGTATACATGGAAGTTAAATGTACCGCTCTCACCATGAGCCTTAAGATCTACCGCAGCAGAAAAAGTCCCGTCTCCATTGTCCTGCAGTGTATACCATTTAAGGTCATTCTGCCCGTTCTTGTTTCCCCAAACCGCAGCCTGAACATTAGTGATGCCGTAAATATCGGAAGCACAGATCTCTGCTATGCTTTTGTTTTCCTCTGATGCTGCTACCGTCACTGAAGGCACAGCACAGCTCTCAAGCACTACTGAGCCTCCCGCCAGATAAACTCCTCTTCCGTAAATATGCACATTATACTGTCCGGTACTTTTATGCGTTCCGAGATCAACGACAGTTTTATAGCTTCCGTCCAGCTGTTTTGTCATCGGATACCAGGTAAGGTCATCCGCTCCGTTTTCGTTACTCCATATTCCCGCGCTTACCGGAAGATTTGCGCCATGATAACGCAGCGACACTTCGATGCTCTGTCCGGAAAGTGAGGCTTCTAATATCGGTGTCATTTCAATATTGGCCTCGAAACCTGCCTGGCACGTGAATCCTGAATATATATGAATGCTGAACGTTCCGTCTGAATTAAAAGCCGAGATCGGTACTGCAGCTATCCAGTTGCCTGCAGCGTTCCTGGAGGCCGGAAGGATCCTCATATCATCCTGCCCGTTTTCATTGCTCCAGATATAAAAAGTTGATGAGGAGATCGAATCATTTCGATATACTATATAAATATATCCGTCCCTGACATAGGTATAATATTCCAATGCACAGGGATCGAAGGAAGCATATTTTCTGTCAAGCCATGACGACAGCCAGCCGACAGCTGCATCATATGTCGCTGCAAACGGATTACTGCCGGATTTTTCATTTTCTTTTCCAAGACGGTCCCATCTCGTATAATTCATTTCTGCGGAATTATTAATAGTCTCTTTTATTGTCTGAGCATATGATGAAGCCCCGCTGAAAAGGCCCCTGTAATTGTTGTATACCGAATCTACAACATCCCTGAAGCTCTTGCATTGAAGCAGCGATCTGAACAGCACAGAATTATGAATATTTTCCATTATCGGATTATAGTAATCTTTATTTCCCAGAGCAGAATCGAAATCCCATACCGGCCCTAAGTGAAGCACGTCGTCAACACCGTCTGTATACCAGAAAAAGCTTGTGGCCAGGCACTCCATATTTTCCGAGAATTCATTTACAATATACCATTTTGCAGCTTCTTCAACGTCCAGATATGAAGCTATGGCATCCAGCGGCAGGGTATTGGGATCTGCATAATTAAGCAGGTTCATAAGCCCGTTTAACTTTTCATTGAAACTGTTCATTGCAGCATTTATGACATTCTCATCATCACTTACTGAATCGGATAACGTAAAATGCTTTCCGAGATTTTCATTGTATAGTGAATAGTCCTCTTCAGCGTAAAAGACATCGTCCAGTTCCATCAGAACGGCGTTTTCATCATTAAGATCCAGCCTGCTGCTTCCGATCTCGCACTTTTCTCCGATGAGATAATTTCCTCTGTAGTTTCCGTCGATCCAGACATCAACATATTCAAAATTGCAGACATACCAGCCATCCATCTGCCCCGCAATATCAAACATGAGTTTATTTCTCATGAGAGTATCGTCGAAAGCATTTGCAAGAAGCACCCACTTTTTGGCTTTGCCCATATCAAGCACAGACTGCTTTTTATCGGTCTTTATCTGATACGGTTTTTTCTCCGCCACCCACCATGTAGTGTTGCCCCTGCCCTTGAGCTCCACATTATTATTCTGCACCAGTTCTTCCGTTCCGTCGGAACTTATTATCGTCAGCGAATTGCCTGGATACTTTACGCTTTTACCGTTGGAATCTACAGTATTTAAATCGGTGCCGTTAAGCGTGATCATTACGTTAGGCAGATCCGACTGCATCACCTTTAATTTGTATACTTTGTTATCATAATCTGTAAGGGTGATCATCTCTCCGGATGCGGAAAAGGCACCTGTAATGACAAAATTTTTCTTATCGATCGTTCCATTTGAGGTCAGATCAAGTTTGACCCCTTCGAAACATACTTCCATTGCGGAAAGATCCTCGCCTGAGGTTACGAAGAGATAATTGATTTTGTCTTTTTCATTGAACCATGAATTTATTCTTATACCATCGCCGTTAATAATGTAAAACGAAAGTACTCCGGTCACCTCAAAGCCTTCGTAATCAGCCTTTTCGGGAGCCGCAGACATAAGCATGATCCCATTTGCCGAAGAAAGATTCAGATCAGCTGAATCTTCTTCGCTTCCCGGCACGGAGGCTTCCAATGTTTCATCAGATGAAACGTCTGTGGAGTGCAGATCTTCATCAGTATCGGGAACTGTCTGCTCTTCGACGTCTGTATCAACTGTTGCTTCTGGCAACGTAGTCAGACTTTCTGTCG
>CADBMM010000039.1 GCA_902795795.1 uncultured Lachnospiraceae bacterium
AGCCAGCAGCGCAGAGAACTGCGGAAAGGATCACGCTGAAGGAGTTAGGGCAGATGCCCAAAAGCAGGTGGCTTATAAACTGCATTACGATGCAGGGATAGATTATCATCGAGTCACCGTATTTATCCTGGATCTTCCCGGCAACAGGCCTTGAGATCACCAGAACGACGGCGTGAACGATAAAGAATACCGAAACTATTCCCGCCAGATCCATGACCTGGCCGTAGGTCCGTATGAAAGAAAGGACAGAAGAGTAACTGAACGCGCTGATAAAAACGCAGACTGTTATCGGAATGGCCGAGACCTCTATGAGACGGTCCAGGCCTTTTGCTTTATTTAATATCTGACGGTTCACTTTTCTGTCGTTTTCAAGAATGGTATTGTAATCTGTTTTTGAAAGAATAAGACAGATCCACATGCCCGAAGCGGTTATGACAGCTCCGGTAAAACATCCGGCCGGACCGAGAACGTCATAGATCTGTCCTGCGAGGAACGGTCCTACGGCTATTGCAAGCGTGATACCGGTCATCAGATAACCATTGGCTTCTCCGTAACGGCTCTTGGGCAGGTGGTAGGTCCCGGTCGTGAGAACGGCGGACGAAGCGAGTCCGAAGAATACGCCGTGGATAAAACGCACGATAAGAAGGGACGGAAGTCCCGATATAAGAAAATATAAAAAACAGGAAACAATATGAAGTGGCTGGAAGATGAAGATCATTTTTTCCAGCCGATCTTTTTAAGAATAGGACTGAAGAAAAACCTCATGACGAGCATGCTCAGGACGTATATGCCGGAGGCAAGTCCTTGTATGGCGCCTGTCGCGCCGAAGCCTTTGGCATATTCGGCGGAGATGCTGATAAGCATATAAAACACCATGGAATTGCAGAAAGAAGCTATGAAGCTGAATACAAATCCACGGGTCAGGATGGGCTCTTTGTTCATGGGCGTACTTCCAATAGGGGTGATCACAGCCTTTTGAAGGAAAACAAAGGTTATGCGTTAAAACAGTTGTCGCGGCAGCAGCCTCTTAGATGACTACTGTACGTGCTCCTTTGGAAAGGTGGTCGGCTATACGCTCGAAGTCCAGTATGATGTCAGTATAATACGATCCGAAATGAGCGGAAGTGCTGACTGCAGTTACTTTATCTATCTGAGCATCCCTGAAGCGTTCGCATTCAAAGATAAGATTTCTTTCTTTCTTAACGATGTTCAAGGCAGTTGTCTTATCATCGGTATAGAAGCATTCCTCGCTCAATTCAAGCAGCTCGGATAACATGCCTGCAAGACTTTTGATATCCGCAAGTGCTTCGGCAGGGAACTCCTTGCCGTTCTCGGTCATTCTGCCAAGACTTACGGTTATGTGATAGATATGGTCGGTAATATTTTCGCTGTCAGACGCTACATGCATAAGATGCGAAAGCTCAGAACTTTCTTTTTCTGTCAGGCTTCTTGAGGAAAGCTTCGCCAGGTATTCGTCTATTTCGTCCTGGTAAAGATCAGCCATGGATTCGGTATCATGGACGCTGGAGGCTTTATCATCGTTCCAATCATCCAGAAGAGAGATCGCTGTAGCGAAAGAATCGTTGCTGGCTTTGATAAGCTCACCAAGCTTCTGGCGGCACTGGGCGAGGGCCAGAGACGGGGTGGCCAGAAGTCTGGAATCCAGAAGCGATGCCTTGACTTCTTTCTTTTCCCTTATGAAGGCAGCGCTCATATTTTCGAAGAACTTGCGCGCGGGCAGCTGCCATATGGTCGATATGAGCTTGTAGCCTGAATGGGTAATAGCTATGGTCACAGGCGCTGCAAGGTCTGAAAGGAAGGGCAGGGCTCCTATGCTTCTCAATATTATGTATACGGGGAGTACTACGACCGCACCCAGTACATTCAGCATAAGGTTTACATTTGCCATGCGTTTCGCATCTCTTGAGGTACCGGATGAAGCAATGAGTACAGGTACGACCTGTCCGATATTTATACCGAGGACAAGCGGGATAACGGCTTCAAAGTTGATATCGCCTGCCAGGGCAAGGGCCTGCAGGATACCGACGGATGCGGAGGAGCTCTGCATTACTGCCGCAAGAACGATACCTGTTATCATGCCGAGGAATGGGTTCGACATTGCTTTTATGATGGACGTAAACTGCGGAACCTCGCTTAATCCGGTCATCGATCCGGACATCGTGGTCATGCCGTACATCAAAAGAGCGAAGCCTATAAGGATAGCGCCGACATCCTGTTTTTTTGCTTTATGGGTGAATCTGTAAAGAATAACGCCGATGAAGATAACGACAGGCGTAAATGACGAGGGTTTTAAAAGCTGGAATACGAGACTGACGCCGTCTATACTGGATAATGAAATGATCCAGGCGGTGATCGTGGTGCCTAAGTTAGCCCCGATGACCAGCGGGATGGCATTTTTCAGAGTAAGCATTCCAATGTTTACAAAGCTCAATACCATAACGTTTGTGGCGGTGGATGACTGGATTATCATCGTTACGCCCATTCCGAGCAGAAAGCCTGTAAACGGGTTTGAGGTCACTTTTGTAAGAATGACCTTCATCTGGTTTCCGGCAAGTTTTTTAAGAGAATCGCCCATATAAGTCATTCCGAAAAGGAACAACGCGATTCCGCCCAGCAAAGTAAGTACATCAAAAATGCTCATGCTAAATTCTCTCCTTCACACCCTTGTGTGTACACCGGATCTTCATATCCGGTCCATTTAAACCATCTATTGCCAGAATAAGAATATAGTCCTCAAAAGCAGATGTCAAGCTGTTGTTATAAACTCGTCGTTTTGATAAAATATTACCATTCACGGCCGAATGGTTTATGGCAGATTTAAGCGCGGCTGCTCGATAATAAGCAGCAGTGTAAAGGGCTGTTTTCAGGACTCAATGACTGGCATAATCTGATTAAAGACAAGGGCGTGAGGGCCCGGAAGTTACTGAATACCAGGCAGACAAATGCATTAAAGATATAAAGGAATAAGATATGGCGTTACAGTTCATTGCCGGTGGAAGCGGCAGCGGAAAATCGCATTATATATACAGCAGGATCATAGAAAAAGCCATGGATGATAAGGAAGGGCGGTTTTTTGTGATGGTCCCGGAGCAGTTCACGATGCAGACCCAGAAGGAGCTTGTAGGGCTTCATCCTGCTCACAGCATCATGAATATCGACGTGCTGAGCTTCAACAGTCTGGCAAAGCGGGTGTTTGAAGAAACGGGCTTTATCCACGAACCGATCCTTGAAGATATGGGCAAGACTCTGGTGCTGCAGAAGGTCATATGGGATAAAAAGACGAAACTTTCCGTGCTCGGACGGACGATGCAGAAGCCCGGAGGCGTTGAGGAGGCGAAATCCATCCTCTCTGAGCTCATGCAGTATGGATATACCCATGAAGATATTGCGGATATGGCAAAAAATGAAGAGCTTTCACCTGTGCTTTCAGGAAAGCTTTCGGATATTGCCGTTATTTATAAAGGTTTTAACGATTACATTTCCGGGAAATATCTCGCGGCCGAGGAAGTCTGCGAGGCGCTTGCAAAAGTCATTTCCGGCTCGGACATCATAAAAGGCAGCACTGTCGTTCTTGACGGCTTTACCGGATTCGTTCCAATGCAGCTGCTCGTTATAAGAGAACTTTTAAAGCTGGCAAAGGATGTGATAGTAGTCATAACCGTGGATGCGGGCGGCGGAAGCATCTTCAGGGACAGCAAGAAGCAGGAGCTTTTCCATATGAGCCGTAAAATGGCCCGGGAACTTAAAACCATAGCAGAAGAGGAGCAGGTCGCTTTTGAAGAACCTGTGTTTGTCGGGCAGGAGCAAGGAGCGAGATTTGCCCAGAGTCCGGCTATAGATTTTCTGGAAAAGAATCTTTTCAGGTACAGCAGCAGGCAGTATAAGGAAAGGCAGGATGATATCTGTATCATCGAGGCCGGCAATATCGACAGCGAAGCGGCTGCGGCTGCATCTATAATAAAGAAACTTGTCAGAACAGAGGGCTTCAGATACGGAGATTTTGCCGTTGTAAGCGCCGATGTTAAAAAATATGGCAGGAAAATGCGCGCCTGTCTGGAAGACTGCGGTATTCCCTGCTTCCTGGATGAAAAACAAAGCGTGCTTTCAAATGTTTTTGTCCAGTTTATTAAATACGCGGTCAGTATATTTGCCGAGGACTTTTCCTACAGCAGCGTATTTGCCCTTTTAAGGACCGGGCTTTTGGGCTTTACTGATGAAGAGATAGACATCGTGGAAAACTACTGCCTTGGAACAGGGATGCGGGGATATAAAAAATACTCCGAAAAGTGGGTGCGCATCCCAAAAGGCAAGACGGGTATGGATTTCGAAAGGCTCAACGACTTAAGGGAGCGTCTTATGGATGCACTGCAGGGGCCTGCCGAGGTATTTAAGACGCGCATGTCTACAGTAAGAGCGAAAACAGAAGCGCTTTATCGTATGGCGGAGAGATGCCGGGTGCAGGATAAATTAAAAGCCGTGGAAGAAAAGGCGGCTGCCTCCGGCAACAAGATGCGTGAGAAGGAATATGCCCAGATATATAAGACTGTCTGTGACTTTTTCGACAAGCTGGTAAGTGTGCTCGGTGATGAAAAGATCGGGACTGCAGCCTATGCCGGACTTATTGATGCCGGTTTTTCCCAGATGAAGATAGGAATAATCCCCACGGGACCGGATGAGGTGCATATCGGTGATATCGAAAGAAGCCGTGTAAAAAATGTAAAAGTCCTGATCTTCATGGGCCTTAACGACGGCCTTGTGCCCAAGCGTTCTGAAAAAGCAGGGCTTCTGGGAAGCGACGACAGGGAGTATCTCAAGGACCTCGGTACGGAGCTTGCGCCGTCAGGACAGGATGATATCTATATCCAGAGATTATATCTCTATCTGAATATGACTCTGGAGTCGAGACGTCTGATACTTACCTATAAAAAGACCGATACGGACGCATCTGCCATGCTTCCCTCTTATCTCATAGGGACTGTAATGAAGATGTTCCCGGATATACAGATA
>CADBMM010000040.1 GCA_902795795.1 uncultured Lachnospiraceae bacterium
CATGGGCGTCTCGGGTGCGGCTGTGGCGACGGTAATAAGCCAGGGAGTTTCGGCACTCTGGGTGCTGAAATTCTTCCTTGGGAAAAAAACGATGTACAGGTTCGACCTGCGAAAGATGCTGCCGCAGTTCAGCCTGATAAAGGACATAGTGACGCTTGGAATAGCAGGCTTCATAATGCAGGCGACGACCTGCGCAAACCAGATAATATGCAACAGCGCGCTTATGAATTATGGAGGAGATATCTTTGTAAGCGTTTATGTGTGCATGCTGTCAATAAGGGATGTGGCGGCGCTGCCTATGCTGAGCGTAACAAGCGGCGCGCAGCCGGTAATCAGCTATAACTACGGGGCGCGGAAATATAAAAGGATGAAGACCGCGATGAAGTTCAGCGCTGCGACAGTGCTGATATACGCTGCTGCCATATGGCTGATGATCCTGGCGTTTCCGGCGCAGATACTATCTGTTTTTTCCTCCGACCCGGCAATGCTTGAGACGGGGATCCCGGCTGTGCGGATCTACTTCAGAATGTTTGTATTCATGTCTTTCCAGACGATGGGGCAGATGACTTTTACAGCGCTGGGATGCACTAAGAGAGCAATATGTTTTTCGCTCCTTCGAAAAGTGTTTATTGCCATACCGCTGGTGCTTATACTGCCCGGTCTGGGATACGGAGTGAACGGCATTTTCATGGCAGAGCCGGTCTCGGACGTTATCGGAGGACTGGCAAGTTTTATCACAATGTATCTGACACTTTACAGAAAACTGCCGTATGAAGATATGTAAGATCATGCGCAGCCGTAAACAACTTTTATTTGCCGGGAGCCCCGGCGTAATCAATGAAAGATATTTTGACGCAGGACCAGAAAAACAGTATTTTTGAGGATTTTAAGAAAGCCAGAAGGGATTCACGAAAGCTTTCCGCTGCTCTTTCTGTTCTTTTGCGTATCGATGAATTCTCTAAAAAAGAAGCGGAAGAAATACTCGGCTACATCGTATACAGAAAACGGGCAGCCATGCTGGAACTTATAAAAACCGGAAACCTTGCGGGAGTCCGGGCGATGAAAAGAGCCGGCTGGATCGAAGATAAATATCTGAAGGAGTATCGTACGCTTGCCAATAAGCTCGGACAGCTGGACATCTGGGCACTGCTTTACAGCGACGGGGATGAAGAAAAAGAAAACGGCGAGGCCGGAAACGTCATGGCGGCTGAAGAGCATGGTAATGTGCCGGATCACGGACAGAAACCGGAAGATATCGAAAAAGCTAAAGAAGAGCTGGCTCTTTCGGTTTTTAAGATGATCTCGAAAAATCTGATAAAAAAACTCCCTGGTTTTGCAGCAGTGTTCGAGACGATCGGATACAAGGCAGACAAGGGGAAAGGTTATCTTGCATTTGACGGATTTGAGGTGTTTTATGATCCGGAATCGATCTTAAGAGCTTATCTTGACGATCCTGAGTATATCGAAAGGCATTTCCTGCATATGATCCTGCACAGTGTGTTTTTCCACCCGCTGCTGGATGAGGGCAGGGAAAAGAGATTCTGGGATATTGCCTGCGATATAGCTGTCGAATGTGCGATCGACAGCTGGAGGCTGGACGGCATGAGCCAGAAAAGAGCTGATAACCGGAGATATGCCCTTAAGCTTTGCGGCCTTGAGAACGAATATCCTCTGGCAGAAAATATATATGAAAAACTACTCGGTTCGGAGATAAAAGAAGCTTTTCTTAATGAACTTGAAAATGAATTTCATGTGGACAGCCACATGCTGTGGAGAGATTACCATATCAGAGAACAGGAATATTCAGCTTCCGGCAGCGAAGGTGAAGGCGGAGGCGGATCAGGCAGTATTGGAAAAGCGCTGGAATTTGCGGTAAAGTGGAAGAAGATACAGGAAGAGACACAGCTCGTATTTGGCAGCGCCGGAAACAGCGCCGGAACAACTCCCGGGGGCGGAGAGCAGGAAGTGACTCTTATAAAGAAACAGGAATATGACTATAAGACCTTCCTTCAGGATTTTATGGTATGTCAGGAAGAGGTAGAACTGGATCTGGACAGCTTTGATTACCTGCCGTATTGCTACAGCCGTGAGCATTATGACGGCATGCTGATCATCGAACCGCTGGAATACAAGGAGATGCATAAGCTGGATGAGATGGTCATTGCCATCGATACCTCGGGATCCTGCCGAGGGGATATCGTCAGACAGTTCCTTTCCGAGACCTGGAGCATCCTTACCGAGGGCGGTAATTTCTTTAAAAAGATGAACGTGCATATAATCCAGTGCGATTCGATGATCCAGGAGCATGTTGTGATCCGTTCTCAGGAAGAGTTCGAAGAATACATGGAAAACGTCAGTGTTAAGGGACTGGGAGGCACGGATTTCAGACCGGTATTCGAGCTGGTGGA
>CADBMM010000041.1 GCA_902795795.1 uncultured Lachnospiraceae bacterium
GTTTCCCGTACAAAGAGCCGCAACGACATATGATATAGATTTTCAAGGCCTCTATGACAAAGGTTACAGAGGCCTTATTTTTGATATTGATAATACTCTTGTCGGGCATGGAGAGCCTGCCGATGAAAGAGCGGTCAGACTTTTTGATGACTTAAGGACGATTGGGTTTGATACCTGTCTGATTTCCAATAATCAGGAGCCGCGAGTAGCGCCGTTCGCAAAGAGTGTTAAGAGCAGATATGTGTTCGATGCGCATAAGCCTTCACCTGGGCATTATCTGAAGGCCTGTGAGCTTATGGGACTTGAAAAAGATAAGGTCCTTTTTATTGGAGATCAGATATTTACAGATGTCTGGGGAGCCAACAGGGCAGGGATCAGAAGCATACTTGTGGGACGGCTGTATTTCCATGAAGAGATACAGATACATCTGAAGAGAATTCTCGAAAAGATCGTGATGGCTTTCTATCCCGGAGACCGGGAACTTTAAAATAAAGCCGGCAGAATTTATCTGCCGACTTTTTTTCATTGTGGATACTGTTTAAATATGGATATCAGATACTTCCGGATCTGCCTCGGCGGAGCCGGCTTTTTTCATGACCACGTCGCGCACGACGAACTGCGGTGTGCGGTTGATGGCAAACAGGACCTTCCCGACATATTCACCGAGGATCCCGAGAATAAGGAATACGATTCCGAACAGGAAGAGCATGGCGCACATAAGTGACGGCCAGCCGGCCTGCATCGCGGGATTTGTCAGCTTCATGATAAGTACAACTATCGCAGCGATAACACCGATAAGGGCGAACAGTACGCCAAGGTACGTTGCCAGGCGGAGCGGGACGGTAGAGTAGTTTATAAATGAAAGGAACAGCTTAAGACCTTTTCTGAAGGTGTAATTCGATTCTCCGACCTCACGGTCAAAATGGTCGATCTCAATATTAACTATATTGTTCGTTGTTCTGAAGAAAAGCAGCTGGATAAAAGCACCGTCAATGCTGTATTCCAGAGCCTTGTCAACGACATACCTTTTGGCGAGCCAGAAGCTGCTCATCTGGATATCCGCTGGACGGTCTACCAGCTTCCAGAGAAGCTTGCGGCTTATTGATCCTGTAATGTTCTTTGTAGTAGAGAAATGTCTTTCCTTGAATACTCCGAATATGACATCCGCTCCCTCAAGTTCTTTGTCCAGGAACTGTTTGATCTGCGACGGATGATTCTGCATATCGTCATCCATGCCGATGACGAGCTCACCATGGATAAAATGCAGGCCGGCCATTATGGCTGCATGCTGACCGAAATTCTTCGCCAGATTGACACCGATCACATTGTCGTATTTTTCGGCACATTGTTTTATGACCTCGAACGTGTTGTCTTTTGAATAATCGTTTACGAGGATCATTTCACATTCGTAACCTTCGTATTTTTTGAACTCCTCCATCGTGAGGTCTACTACCTTGCCGATGGTATGCTCGGAGTTATAGCACGGTATTACGATCGAAACAAGCATAACAATTCTCCTGTCATTATAAGTATTATATTTCAATTATGATTCAAAGGATCATATCCGATTTGATATCTGCTTTTCATAATCTAAAAACAGCGGCGTTCCTCCGGTATGGATAAAGAGCACATTGCTCCCGGAGATCCCGTGGGACTGAAGGTACTTGCGCATCCCGGCAAAAGCTTTCCCGGTGTAACACGGATCCAGACCGATTCCGTATTTTTCATGGATCTCTTTTATACATCCTTCGACATCTTTGTCGTAAAGCCCGTAGCCTCCGCAGAGATAGTCGTCACAGAATTCGATATCGCATGAAGGCTCACGTTTCCATTCAGGCCCATAAATGTTTTTATACTCTTCGAGTGCCGCAAGCATTACTGCTTCCGCACGCTTTTTTTGACGGTTCACTGAAATACCGACGATCGACTTCTGTTCGGGGCATGTCAGCTGGGCAGCCAGAAGACCTGCCTGTGAGGTGTTGGTGCTGCCGGCAAGGAAGATGCAGTCAAATGATACGCCAAGTTCTTTTTCCTGCTTAAGGATCTCAAAATATACATCGTAATAACTTTTCATTGGCGTATGTACATTTCCCTGACCATATTTATTACCATGAATATAGTAGGGTTTCAGACCTTGGTCTGTAAAATGATCGAAAGCACGCTGCACTGCTTCGGCAATACCGGATTTCGTGCATCGGAATTCCAGCACATTGCATTCTTTAATAAGAGATGCGTTAAGCGAATCCTTTTCAGGATCGGAATCTCCTGTGTTATAGATCATTGCGCAGGGAATGCCGAAATCTCTGCACACGGCCGAAAGAATGCGGCAAAGGTTGGAAGAGTAGCCGCCGTAGATGATCATCGCATCGCATCCTTTTGCCTTCATGTCCAGAAGATATTCATAAGCGAAGCGCACCTTGTTGCCGCCGTAGGAATAGGGCAGCAGATCTTCACGTTTAATAAAGATATGGTTGCCGTTTGCGTCATCGTATAGTTTCATTACCGGCGTCTCTTTTATTTCTATATCTTCGTCAAGTTCAATAAGTATTTTTGAATTGATCTCGGCAAGTCTTTCCTTGCAACGCTCAAGTGAAGCACATTTGAGGATGACCTGACCAATGCGGTCACGGCCGTTCGTAAAGGGCTGAACCTTATCGCCCGGGACGATATTAAAAGAGAGATCCTTTATCTCATTGTCGGGAGCGTTGAAGCTTGTAATGCTTCTTACTATGCCTTCCCTCTTTGAAGTGAGCGTATTGGTAAGAATGCCGCCGGTGAATGGTTCTCCCGCAAAGTCCTGGCGGACATCTTCGCCTAAGGCGACCTTTATGATCTCTTCGTAATAATTGATGCCATATTTGAGACTGACTATTTCAGAGAGCCCCGTGGCGCCGGAGCGGCCTGTAAGCTCGACGATATAGACCTCATCGCCGTGCTGTATGCAGTCGACATTGACCGGGCAGTTGTCCAGACCTACGGCCTTTACAGCTGCGGTGACCTGCTTCTTTATTTCCGGGAAACGTCTGTCAAAGTCATCCAGGGGGATGCTGTGACCAACGGGAATATTTGTTTCTGCCTTGAAAATTTCGGTGTTGTCAGGCATCATGAAGACAAATTCGCCGTTCTGGATCATTGCCTCCACGCCGAAAAGAGGCCCTTCTATAAATTGTTCTATGAGGCAATAGGTCTTGCCTGTAGCTTCCATGCTGCGGTGAAAGTTGATCCTGGCTTCTTCTTTTGTTTCACTTTTGAAGATCCCGCGGCTGCCCATAAGATCGACCGCCTTTAAGATCACAGGGAAGGTGAGCTTATCCATAGCCGCTTCCAGATCCTCTTCATTCTTTATGCAGAAGAAAGGAGCGGTGCAGACGCCGGCTTTTGTCAGTGCAAGCTTCATTAAGAATTTATCGGAGACATTTATGGCCGCTTCCTTTGAAGGACCGGTAAGATGGCAGGCTTCGTTTATATAGCCTATCGAGCGCATTCCGAGATCCAGACCACAGGTAGCAACAGCGTCTGCGTGGCAGGCAAGCGCTGCTTCGGCGCAGGCGTTCGGGTCCGCGATATTGACGTATACTTTTTCATCCGCAATGTCAAAGCAGGGATAGGGGCCGGCTATGCTGGCGGCTATCGTTTTAAGTCCCATTTTTTTTGCGGCGTTATAAAGCGGTATCTGAGTGTAGCTGGCACCCAGTATCATGATTTTTTTCATATGATCAAAGCTCCGGCTTGAAATTATTCTACTATGATATGGAGATAGTCGTTCATGTTGTCGATCATGTCGCACATCTGCTCCGTACTGTCGAAGGTCAGTACCATCATTCCAAGACCGAAGGAAGCGTTCCGGAATTTGTGTACTTCTTCGCCAGGCTGTACGGAAAGTTCCATGGCAGTGATATGCGGTTTAAGTACTGGGTCGATATCTATGCCTTTGAATATTCCGTCCTCTGTGGCGTGGATAACATAGCTTGAGGCAGGACGGATAACTTCCATCTGGCGGGCGTCGGAAACATCCTCGCCGACGGCCTGTTTTACGACATAGGAAGGCATGTCAAAATCGGTGGAGGCCTTTATTGCATCAGCGATCCAGTTGCCTCCGTTACGGGGACCGATCTCAAGGAGATATACCTCGTCATTCTCATCAACGATATATTCGATGTTATAACCGCCCATATGCATGCCGAGCAGCTTAAGCAGCTTTTCTATCTGAGCCCTTGCGTTGTCCTGATATTTCTGGAGCTGCGTAGGCGGATAGGAGTGTCCGTCGGGAGCATATAAGGAGCAGGTGTCATCATGATGCTGGTCGCAGATGCCCCAGAAGACTATTTCACCGTTATTGACGAAAGCATCTCCGTCGATCTGGTAGCCTGTACGTACCAGGAATCTTTCGACGATGGCGTTCTTGGAGATGGAGTAGTGCATGGCTTCTTCCCAGGCTGCGTCAAATTCTTCTTCAGTATAGACCTTATTGGCTCCTTTGCTGCCCGAGGAATCTATAGGCTTTACCATAACAGGCTTTTTTGTCTGCCTGAAGAACTCGAGAGCTTCGGCCTTATTGCCGAAGGATGCACCTTCTGGCATCGGGAATCCATTTTCTCTTAAGAATTTTCTGAAGAGATCTTTATGAGTCATTATATTAACGGATTCGTACGGGTTGGTGGGAAGCCCCAGCGCTTCTGCCACATATGCCGCCGTCGGAGCGGAAACATCGGAAGCGTAGGAGAGTATACCGTCAATATTAAGGGTTCTGGCGAGCTCCAGAACGGCTTCTTTATCTATGGTACTGATGTTGTGATATTCATCCGCGAATTTGTGTCCGGGGTTTTCCGGAAGATAATCGACGGTTATTACATAATATCCAAGGGCTTTGGCGGCTTTTATCGCCGTGCACTGCACAAGATTTCCGCCAAGCATCATAATGCGTTTCTGCATGGATCGTTACCTCTTAGTTAAAACTGTAATTAGGACACTTCATTATAATATTATGGAATGTTTTTTTCAACAACGAAGAAACAAGGGCGGAAGCGCGAATGATATCTGTCCGTAAAACCGGCGCGTATATGACATGATTTCGGAAAGACGGGGCAACTTAAAAGAATTTGCGAACCAATTGGAACAAATTTAGCTCTTTATCACACTAAATTATTGTTATAAAATAGTCTAAATTAAATATGCGTATTCAGAAAATTCGCACCAAAACAAGCAAATTGCAAAAATAAAAAAGGAGGATATGAGAATAATGAAAAGTAGAATGAAACTAAGAAACATCTGCAGCGCTTTTGTTATCGCCGCTATGCTTTTCACTTTACCCACCGTGACTGCATCGGCAGATGAACCCCGCGAAGTAACATCTCCGTGCGTTAAAGTCGCGGAAGAAGGCAGCGGATATGTTTATGACAGCGTAACAATGGGTACGGGAATCTTCGGCAATTTCATTCCCGGCACTGCACCGACGGAAACAGACAACGGCTGCAGCCTTGTATTCGACGTTGTCTTTAAGGTCGACCCGGAGACAAAAGAACTTTATTCCGATATCCTGGAAGACTGGTATTGGGAAGATGAATCAACACTCGTCATGAAGATGAAAGACAATATCTATTTCTCAAATGGCGAGAATGCAACAGCTGAAGACCTTCTTTACACATATTCGAGTCATGCGGACAGAGGATCTGCATATGTTACCGAGGTTAAGATCAATTATGACAAGACCGAGATCCGCGACGACTATACGCTGGCAATGAATTTTGATGCGTTCTATTCAGGATTCTATGCATATAAAATGTATCTGATCGATAAGAGCTGGAGTGAGTCAGTCGGCTGGGATTCTCTTGAATGGCTGCAGCCGGTCGGCAGCGGACCGTATGCGGTAACCGAATATGTAATGGATGACCATATCACCTTTACGGCAAGAGATGATTATTGGAATAAAGATGAGAATCCGGTAAAGATCCGTGAATGGTACATGAAGTATTATGCCGACAGTGCAACGATGGCAATGGATATGGAACTTGGAAACATTGCTATGTGTGCATTTACGGCTGTTGACTATGAAAGATTCTTAAAGGAAGGCGGGGACGGATACGATGTTTATGCCGGACCTTCAGGCTGCTGCTATATCTTCCAGTTCGGATTCCTTGAGAATGACTGCTGGTATGACAAGCGTGTCCGTGAAGCATTTTCCTATGGTATTCCGTGGGAAGAATTCGGCGCTGTCACACTTGGAACAAGTTATCGCCCGACACATGGTTTCGTACCGGAGACATCTCCTGAGTATATAGATGTGGGCGGTTATACATACGATGTTGAAAAAGCCAAAGAGCTTCTGAAAGAAGCAGGCTATGATGAGAGTAATCCGCTTAAACTTCATACGGTCATGATGGACGTATCATTCTACAGCAAGACCTGCGAAGCCTTTGAATACTACTGCAGCCAGATGGGAGTAGAGTTCACATATGATCTGAAGGATATCCCTGCATGTGTTATGGACTGGAATACCCTTGGCGGCGGCTGCGAGCTTGGATGGAACTTCAACAACCTTGGATCCACGACCCAGCAGTTCGTTCAGTCCATGACCTTCGCTGGTTCCGATGCGGGAGCAAAATGGTGCTTCGTAGATGATGATGAATTCGTTGAGCTTTACAATGCCGCCAGTGCGGAAACAGATGAAGAAAAGCGAATCGAACTGTCCAAGAAGGCTCAGCAGCGTCTGTACGATGAATGCCTTGCAATTCCTTATTCAGAGTGCTCATATGCTGTAGCTTACCGCACAGATGTATTCACACTGGATCAGCTCATCAAAGGTGTAATGTGCAATGATTATTACAACCTGACAAACATCAGCCTTGCTTCTAACTGGGAATAATATCTCGATTTATTTCAGAGCTGGCATAACTACAACGGCAAGCCATGATATTTATCATGGCTTGCCAACTTAAAGATCAAGGGGGGATTAGCAGTTGGCAAAATATGTTCTGAAAAGAATACTTCTTTTGATCCCGGTCCTCCTCGGAGTCCTGATAGTTGTTTTTACAATTACTTACTTAACTCCGGGCGATCCGGTAGTTACTATTCTGGGAACAGGTTACACTCCTGAAAAATACGTGGCAAAGGCAGCTGAGCTGGGCCTTGATAAGAGCTATCTTGAGCAGCTGTGGAACTATATCTGGCATATCTTCACACGTCTTGATTTCGGAAAGTCTTACATCACTAATGTTCCGGTAGCAACTGAACTTGCCACCCGTGTAGTGGTAACAGCTAAGATCGCGATCATTACCATCATCATAGATGTTCTGGTGGGCGTGCCCTGCGGTATCATTGCTTCAACAAAGCAGTATTCGGCATGGGATTACGGATTTACATCCTTTGCTTTATTAAGTTCGGCGATTCCTTCATTCGTTATCGCCCCTGTTTTTCAGGTAATATTCTGTGTAAAGCTCAGATGGTTCCCGCTTGCCGGTCTCGCTGGCGTTTCGTCTTATGTTCTGCCGATTGCGGTCAATGCTTTGGGAGGCATCGCACTGATCACAAGGATGACGCGAAGCTCCATGCTGGAGACCATACGGCAGGATTATATACGAACGGCCAAGGCAAAGGGCATGGGCAGAAGGGAAGTCGTCAGAAAGCATGCGCTTAAGAATGCCCTTATACCGGTAATTACCGTCACCGGCAGCAGCTTTGCCCTTATGATGGGCGGCGCGCTTGTCGTTGAGATGATTTTTACGATCCCGGGACTTGGAACCTATCTTTATAACGGTATTACCAACCGTGATTATCCGATCATCAACGGATCTGTTATTCTTGCGGCCACGATCGTATGCATAATGAGTATCGTTGTGGATATTACGTATACAGTCGTCGATCCGAGGCTTAAAACTCAATTTGTATCAAAGAAGTCCGGAAACCGCAGAAAAAAACTGGCACAGGCAGGTGATGGTCATGTTTAATACAAAAAAGCGTAGAAGAAAAATGGAAATGGCCGGAGTCCAGTTCACCAAATCAAACAGCAGGTTTGGTGACATCGCTGCCAGAATGCTGCGCAACAAGCTTGGCATGGTCGGCCTGATCATAATAGTAGTGCTGCTTATCCTTGTTATTTTTGCTCCACTGTTTACGAAGTATCCGTACTTCGAGCAGAGCTTTCCTGACAGGTTTTTATATCCGAACGCAGAACACATTCTGGGAACGGATAACTTCGGCAGGGATCTGTGGTCCCGTATGCTGTACGGCGGCAGGATCTCGCTGCTGGTTTCTCTTGTCGCTCTTGTGATGTCGAATGTGGTCGGAATAATCATCGGAGCTGTCTCCGGATACTTCGGCGGCGCGGTAGATGAGATCATCAACCGTATCCTGGATATCCTGATGTCGATCCCGAGCATGCTTATGGCAATTGCGGTTGCGGCAGCGCTTGGTGCAGGTCCGGTAAAAACATCCATCGCGATCGCGGTCACGGGCATGCCTTACGGCGCCAGACTGGTGAGATCGTCCGTGCTGGCCTTGAAGGGCAATGAGTTTATTGAGGCTGCCAGGGCTACAGGCTCAAGCAACTTAAGAATTATTTTCAAACATGTGCTTCCGAATACTCTTGCTCCGATCATCGTTAATGCGACGCTGAACATCGGTTCAAACATCATGGCGATTTCCGGACTGAGTTTCGTAGGCCTTGGCGTGCAGCCACCGACTCCCGAGTGGGGATCTATTCTTTCGGCCGGAAGAGAATTTATCCGTGATTTCCCGCCGATCGTAATTTTCCCGGCTTTGTTTATCGGGCTGACAATATTTGCGATCAACATCCTTGGAGATGCCTTGAGGGATGCGCTTGATCCGAGACTGAAAGATTGAGGTGATGCTGGTGAGTCTGTTAGAAATAAAAAATCTTACGGTAGAGTATGTATTACGGAAATCAGTAGTTCATGCTGTAAATAATATAAGCTTGAACGTAGATGCCGGCAAAACTCTTGGTCTGGTCGGTGAAACAGGCGCTGGTAAAACGACTACGGCTTTAAGCATCATGGGTCTGCTGCCGCATCCGCCTGCAAAGGTGCAAAGCGGGGAAATATTATTTGAAGGTCAGGATCTGCTTAAAATGAAAGAGCATGATCTGGAGAATATCAGGGGAAATAAAATATCCATGATATTTCAGGATCCGATGACTGCTCTGAATCCTGTCCTCACGGTAGGTGAACAGATTGCGGAAACATTTCATCTTCACGGAAATTATTCACGGGCCGAAGCTGAAAAGGAAAGCCTGAAGATGCTTGAAATGGTAGGCATAAGGCCGGAACGCAGTACGGAGTATCCGCATCAGTTTTCAGGCGGCATGAAACAGAGGGTCGTTATAGCGATGGCACTGGCGTGCAAGCCACAGCTGCTTATTGCAGATGAACCTACTACTGCATTGGATGTTACGATCCAGGCACAGGTTCTGGAACTTATGAACGACCTGAAGGTGACGTTCAACACCGCGATGCTTCTGATAACTCATGACCTGGGCATAGTTGCGGAGACCTGCGATGATGTCGCGATTATTTATGCAGGACAGCTTGTGGAGTACGGAAGCATCGAGCAGATATTTGACAATCCTCTGCATCCATATACGATAGGACTCTTCGGGTCGATTCCATCGCTTGACGAGGACGTGGAGAGGCTGAAGCCGATACCCGGCCTTATGCCGGATCCAGCCAATCTTCCTGTCGGATGCAAGTTCTGCACACGCTGCAGCCGGGCCGTTAAGCAATGCGAGGAGGCGGAACCTGAATATCTGGAGGTAGAACCAGGACATTTTGTCCGCTGCAACAGGATAGGGGGAACGGATAATGGGTGAAATTTTAAGAGTTGAAAAGCTTTCAAAATTTTTTGATACCCCTTCCGGAAGTCTGCATGCTGTGGAAAATGTATCTTTTTCCATAGAGCAGGGCAAAACTCTCGGGGTCGTTGGCGAAAGCGGCTGCGGCAAATCTACGCTTGGACGTACGGTTCTTAAGCTGATCGAACCGACGGGTGGAAAGATCTTTTTCCAGGGGAAAGATATTACAAATATCTCCAAAAAAGAGAACAGAGCCCTCAGGAAAGATATGCAGATCATATTTCAGGATCCTTTTTCGTCTCTTAATCCGCGCCTGAATGTTGCTGACCTGATTGCTGATCCGCTGAAGACTTTTAAAGAACATAATAAAAAAGAGATCGAAGAAATTGTCTTCGAAATGATGGATCTGGTCGGTCTGTCACGCAGATATGCATATTCATATCCGCATGAACTAGACGGAGGAAGAAGACAGCGTATCGGGATTGCCAGGGCTCTGGCTCTTGATCCGAAGTTCATTGTCTGCGATGAGCCTGTTTCATCACTGGACGTTTCGATTCAGGCACAGATACTGAATCTGCTGCAGGATCTGCAGGAGCAAAAAAGGCTGACATACATTTTCGTAACTCATGACCTGTCGGTAGTAAAGCATATATCAGATGATATCCTTGTCATGTATGTAGGTGCGATGGTAGAAAAATGTCCTTCAAAGGAATTGTTTGCGCATCCGCTTCATCCTTATACAAAAGGACTTCTGTCTGCGATACCTATCCCGAACATTCATCATGAGAAGGTCAAAGTTAAACTGCAGGGTGAATTATCTTCACCGATAGAACCTCCTGATGAATGCAGGTTCGTTAAGCGCTGCCCGTATGCTACGGATATCTGCAGATGCAAGATGCCTGATTATGAAGAGGTTCTGCCAAATCATTTTGTTTCCTGTCATAATTGCAAAAATATCAATAATTTATAATTGGAAAAAGGAGGCATGGCTGTTGAATACGGTTAATCAATTTCCAAATTTATTATCTCAGATCCGTTTAGGCAATACTGTTTTCAGAAACAGGATATTCTATGCACCGACAGGTCTCCTGGATCTAACTCCGGAATGTGCACCTACGGAAAACTATATTTCATATTTTGAGCGTAAAGCCAAAGGCGGAGCTGCTGCGGTAAATATAGGAGAATGCTATATTGATAATCTCGGGGCTCCCCAGCATCGATATGATGTTATACGTATGAAAGATCATAAATACAACTTCAATGGCCTCGGAACGCTCGCAAACGCCATCTCCCGTTATGGTTCCGTTGCAGTTGCGGAACTTCAGAAACCCGGAATAGCAAGCTCTCATGACGGGGAAGTACTGCCGGGACCCAGCGACGGCTATAATCCGTTTAATAAAAATGTGCAGACCCGCGCGATGACGGAAGAGGAGATATTCCAGACGATCGATGATTATGCGGAAGCTGCGCTGTACGCCAAGAACCGCGGATTCGGAATGGTAATGGTACATGCCGGACACGGATGGCTGCTTCAGCAGTTCTTTTCACCGTTTTCAAACAAGAGAACAGACAGATGGGGAGGTTCCGTTGAAAACAGGGCAAGATTTATAGTCGAAGTCGTGGACGCTATTCACCGCAAATGCGGCAAAGGCTACCCGGTAGAAGTACGAATAAGCGGCACGGAGCTTTTCGAAGGCGGATATGACATTGACCAGGGTATCGAGCTGGCAAAACAGCTGGACGGCCACGCCAACCTGATACATGTTTCGGTCGGCAACGTACATGCACCGGGCAGTGCCCAGTTTACGCACCCCGGAATCTTCAAAGAGGGTGGCTGCAATGTTAAGTTTGCAGCAGCGATCAAGCAGCATGTTTCAACTCCGGTAGCGACTATCGGCGGTCTTTCCGATCCATTTGAACTTGAAGAGATCATAGCTTCCGGAAAAGCGGATGTGGTCGTTATGGCGAGAGGGCTTATATGCGAACCGGATATGGCTATCAAGCTCAGGACCGGAAGAGAAAAGGAAGTACGACGCTGCCTGAGATGCTTTAACTGCGTACATGAGATGTATAAACACGGCCATCTGTACTGCACGATAAATCCCGAATCCGGAAAGGACAGAGAAGCAAAAGTGCTGCCGCCAGTTGAAAACAAGAAGACTGTTCTGGTCGCCGGCGGCGGAATAGCAGGTATGGAGGCGGCCATAACTGCTGCAAAAGACGGACACAAGGTCATCCTTTGCGAGAAATCCGGCAGATTAGGCGGAGTCATAGTTTGCGAGGTAAACGTTCCGTTCAAGAAGAGGGTCGGAGAGTTTATCGAGCGCCAGAAATATATGCTTGAAAAATACGGCGTGGACGTAAGACTTAATACCGAGGTAACTCCTGAACTTGCAAAACAGATAGAACCGGACGCTATTATTGCGGCTTTGGGAGCAACACCGGCAAGACCTCCTATCCCAGGCGTAGACGGTGATAATGTATATACAGCTGACAAGGTATTTGAGAACCCGGATCTTGCGAAAGGAAAGACAATAGTGATCGGTGCGGGTCTTACAGGTCAGGAGCTGACGATCTATCTCAGCGGCCTGAATAAAGATCTGCAGATCATAGAAATGGCAAAATACGAGTTTGACGAGTGGTCGGCAGCGCATCCGGCAAAACTGGAAGAATGCGGTATTTCAATTCAATACGAGACGAAGGTCACCAGGATAGAAAAGAACGGTATCTATTGCGATACTCCTTCAGGAGAGGTGTTCATGGAAGCGGATACCGTCGTGATTGCGCTGGGTATGATCCCGCATTGGGATGAAGCGGCAGCATTATCGGATTGTGCCGGTGAATTCTACCAGGTCGGCGACTGCAAAGCTCCGAGAAACATTCTGGAGGCTAACGGCGAAGCCTGGACTGCGGCAAAACAAGTTGGAAGATATTGATCATACAGCTGTAATAAAGAGCTGCCGCGCGGCGAAACTTCCGGCGCGGCAGCTCCTTGATTTTAGGAGCGACATCAGGACATAATAAACGTATCGTCTTTGAGAACTTTACTGCGGCTTCGGTCAGCGTATGTTGCATGAAATCATAATTGCATGAGAGATAATTATGAATCTGTCATTGTTGTGGCGCCCGGATTAGTTTATAATAAACAAATATTATGATCGCTAATAATGTTCCAGGGGAATAACAATGACAGATACGCAGCTTAAATTCTTTTTATATGCAGCGAAGTTCGAAAATTTTACAAAGGCCGCAGAGGCGTTGTACACATCGCAGCCTGTGCTGGGGCGAAATATCAGCAGTCTCGAGAAAGAACTGGGGTATCAGCTGTTTGAAAGGAACCGCAAAAGAGTCCGGCTGACAGAAAACGGTAAAATATTCCAGGAATTTCTGGAAGATACATTTAAACGATATCGAACCATAGCTTCCAGGATCGATCAGAATATCCGGGAAATACGAATGAAGCTTTCGCTTGGACTGATCGTGAATTTTGATATCGGTTCATTCATTTCTCCGGCTATTAAGTATACTATTGATATAAAGCCGAATTACGGAATAAGCATTCATTATTTTCAGAATACCGATAAAATGCTGGAAGCGTTGAATAACGGCTTTGTAGATGCAATAATATGCGAAGACAGTGACGTGAAAAAGCATGCGGAGATATTTCAGTCGAAATTTTTCAGGGAAACAAAAGGTGTCCTCATAGCGTCCAGATCCTTATGCGGGACAGAAGACCGGCCGCTGGAGATCCCGGACAGCAGGCTGAGCGGCATGAAATGTATAATCAGAAGTTCTCAGGACAGCGACTACTCGCGTCAGCTTCAGATAGCGTCGGCAAAAGCACAGGGGATAAAGGATTTTGTAGAAGTACCAAATCAGGAAACCTTGTCAGCTTTCGTAAAAGCAGGCATAGGAGTAGCCTTTGTTACAGATAATCTTGAACTTTGTACAGATCCCCAATTAAGATGTGTGCCTGTTAAGGACGGGAATATTTACATAGAAGAGTTTGCGTGGTTAAAAGACAACAATAATCCGGCGATCAACGTTTTCTGCGAAGCGCTTGACCGCACGGAGGAATGCAGAAAGGCTGATCAAAACGGATAAAATAATTGCTGTAATAGTTCTGATCCTTGCTGTTCTTGTAATAACAGGTATTTTCATTTATCTGGGTATGGACAGCAAAATATTTGCTTCCCGCAGGATCCTTATGGAATTGCGGCCGGAGCTGGAAATCTGGCTGCTGTCGGCAGAGGATCTGATAAAAAAAGGAAATGATGCCAAGGTACAGAAGGATTATTATGATCTGTGCTCATCTGTCGGGTCAGCAAAGGTAAAGGAACTCGAGAAAAGCATAAGTTCGATCAATCAGATACATCGTTCGCTGAAAAAAACAGCTGCCGAAAATCTTGAAGACGATTCTGTCAGGCAGACCGCATATGAGCTTTCCGAATGTTTTTCGAGATTTGTTTATAAGCGGACAGAGTATAATGATAATATTTCTGCCGTGAATCATCTTATAAAGAAAGAACCGTCATCGTGGGTAGCCAGGCTTTTGCGGATGCGGGAGCTTGAAAAACTCGATGATCTTACCATACTGTAGAGTCTGATAATAATACTGATATATACGCAATGCAAAAATGCCGGGCCGTAAATGCTGCCCGGCATTTTTGCCGGGTCGCTATGTTGTTATTCAACAATTGCGCTGTTGACAGAAATCTTGCATGAGAGTATTATTTTGAAGATATTGCACGTTAAAACTGATTAAGATTTTTATATATGGAGGTAGCGAAGGCTGACATGGCTGTACAGTTCGATCACAAAGCAATTGAATCCAAATGGCGCGATAAATGGATGAAGCATCCGGTCAATGTAAATGACGGTAAAAAAGAAAAGTATTACTGCCTTGATATGTTCCCGTATCCCTCAGGCAACGGTCTGCATGTAGGACACTGGAGAGGATATGTTATTTCCGATGCATGGAGCAGATATCAGCTTATGCAGGATAAATATGTGATCCATCCCATGGGCTGGGACGCTTTCGGACTTCCGGCAGAGAATTATGCCATAAAAATGGGTATACATCCGTCCATTTCAACGGCTGAGAATATAGCAAATATCAAAAGACAGATCCAGGATATCGCAGCGATCTATGACTGGGATATGGAAGTAAATACCACAGATCCGAAATTCTTCAAGTGGACTCAGTGGATCTTCGTCCAGATGTTCAAAAAAGGACTTGCATACGAGAAGGAATTCCCGATCAACTGGTGTCCCTCCTGCAAGACCGGACTTGCGAACGAAGAAGTCGTAAACGGCAAGTGCGAACGCTGCGGCAGCGAGGTCACGAAGAAGAATCTTCGTCAGTGGATGCTTAAAATAACAGCTTACGCTGACCGCCTTCTTAACGATCTGGACAAGCTCGACTGGCCGGAGAAGGTAAAGAAGATGCAGACAGACTGGATAGGCAGATCCTATGGCGCGGAAGTCGATTTCAAGATCGACGGACGTGATGAAAAGATCACAGTCTATACGACAAGGCCTGACACTCTGCATGGCGCTACTTTCATGGTCCTTTCTCCGGAGCATGAACTTGCGGCTTCGCTTGCAACGGCAGAGACAAAAGCCGATGTTGAAAAATACATCTATGATGCTTCCATGAAGTCAAATGTCGATCGTATGCAGGCCAAGGAGAAGACCGGCGTATTTACGGGCAGCTATGCGATAAATCCGATCAATAACAAGAAGATACCAATCTGGCTTTCCGATTATGTACTAGCTGATTATGGTACAGGCGCTATCATGTGCGTTCCGGCTCATGATGACAGGGACTTTGAATTTGCTACAAAATTCAACATTCCGATCGTCCAGGTCATCGCAAAGGACGGAAAAGAGATCGAGAATATGACAGAGGCCTATACAGAAGCTTCAGGCACGATGATCAATTCCGGAGACTGGAACGGAATGGAATCGGCTGTTCTCAAGCAGGAGGCTCCGGACATTATCGAGAAGATGGGCGTAGGAAAGAGAACTGTAAACTACAAGCTCCGTGACTGGGTATTTTCACGCCAGAGATACTGGGGAGAACCCATTCCGATCATTCACTGCCCGAAGTGCGGAAATGTTCCGGTACCGGAAGAAGAACTGCCGCTCATGCTGCCCGAAGTTGAATCCTATCAGCCGACAGGCACAGGCGAATCACCGCTGGCGGCAATAGAAGACTGGGTAAACTGCAAATGTCCGGTATGCGGCGCCGACGCGAAGCGTGAAACAAATACCATGCCTCAGTGGGCAGGATCATCATGGTACTTCTTAAGATATGTTGATGTAAATAATGACAAGGAACTCGTTTCCAGAGAAAAAGCAGACAAATACCTTCCGGTAGATATGTATATAGGCGGCGTTGAACACGCTGTGCTGCATCTGCTTTACTCCAGATTCTATACCAAATTCCTTTATGATATCGGCGTAGTGGACTTTGAAGAACCCTTTACGAAGCTCTTCAACCAGGGCATGATCACCGGTAAAAACGGCATCAAGATGTCCAAGTCAAAAGGAAACGTCGTATCACCTGACGAGCTGGTCGAAGATTACGGCTGCGATTCACTCAGAATGTATGAGCTTTTCGTAGGTCCGCCGGAGCTGGACGCTGAATGGGACGACAGAGGAATAGATGGCGTAAACCGTTTCTTAAGAAGATTCTGGACGCTGTCACTCGATTCGCTTGATGCAAATACTGAAGCGACGGCTGAAATGATAAGGGAAAGAAACAAGCTTGCCTTTGATATAACGACGCGTCTTGAGCAGTTCAGCCTCAACACCGTTATTTCCGCATTCATGGAGCACAACAATAAGCTCATGGAAATAGCGAAGAAAGAAGGCGGCGTCGACAGAGAAACGATCGAGGTATTCACACGCCTGCTTGCACCTTTCGCTCCGCACGTAGCTGAGGAGGTCTGGGAAAGATACGGACATGAAGATTCCGTATTCCACAGCGGATGGCCTGCATATGACAAAGCTTTGATGGCTGATGATACTGTCCAGGTTCCGGTTCAGATAAACGGAAAGACCAGAGTCGTAATATCCGTCGCAAAGGATATTTCGAAGGAAGATGCGCTTGCAGAAGGTAAAAAGGCCGTAGAAAGCAAGCTTACCGGAAATGTTATCAAAGAGGTATATGTTCCCGGAAAGATCATCAATTTTGTCATGAAATAAAAATTCTGACTGAAGGATTGGAACGCTAAATGGCGGTAGATAACGTATTAAACAGGATAAACGAAAATTATTCCAGGTTCAGCAAGGGACAGAAAAAGCTGGCCGCATACATCAGGTCGAATCCCGATTCGGCAGTATTCATGACAGCTGCAAAGCTTGGCCGCGAGGTAGGCATCAGTGAGTCGACTACAGTAAGATTCGCTGCCGCCCTCGGATACAATGGCTTCCCTGATTTCAAGGAAGCGCTTGAAGAGGCGGTGATGAGCCGCATGACCTCCATAAAGCGGCTCGAGGTCACAAACAGCGAAATAAAAAAAGACCGGATCCTCGACTCTATTCTCCTGGCCGATATCGAGAACATAAAGACAACGCTTGAGATCTGCGACAGGAATGTTTTCAAAAATGCCGTGGACACGATCCTTTCCGCAAGGAAGGTCTATGTTATTGGGATAAGGAGCTGCGCCCCTCTGGCGCAGTTCTTAAGCCTTTATCTTAGCCAGATCATCGACGAGGTAGTGTTGGTCTCATCTAACAGCATTAACGAGATCTTCGAACAGATGATAAAGATAAACGAACAGGATGTTGCCATAGGAATAAGCTTTCCGAGGTACTCCATGAGAACGCTCAAGGCAATAGAATTTGCCAACAAAAGAAACGCCAGGATAATCAATATTACGGACAGCATTCATTCACCGATGAATCTTTATTCTTCGTGCAATCTTCTTGCAAAGAGTGATATGGCATCGATCGTGGATTCACTGGTCGCACCATTAAGTCTGATCAATGCCCTGCTTGTAGCCCTTTGCAGAGAGAGAGAAGGCGCCGTGCTTGAGAACCTTACGACAATGGAACAGCTTTGGGCCGAATACCAGGTCTACAGTCGAGATGATATGGAACCACAGCCGGAAATGCTTGCCAGGACGGGTGAAATAAAGAAATGACAGATGTAACGATCATTGGCGGAGGCGCTGCGGGAATGGCGGCGGCTGTTTTTGCGGCAGAGGAGGGACTGAAGGTCCAACTGTTCGAGAAGAATGAAAAGCTCGGGAAAAAGCTTTATATCACCGGCAAGGGCAGATGCAATTTCACAAATGCATGCACACCGGAGGAGTTCCTCGAAAACGTGGTCAGCAACAGAAAATTCCTGTACAGCGCGATCTACGGTTTCACCAGCGCGGACACTATAAATTTCTTTGAACGGCTCGGTTTGAAGACAAAGGTGGAACGCGGGCGGAGGGCTTTCCCGGTCAGCGACCACTCATCTGATGTGATAAAAGCTCTCAGAAAGAGAATAGAAGAACTTGGCGTCGAGGTGAAGCTCAACACGGAGGTCAAAGAACTGCCGATCCCGGATGAAGACCATGCGGTAATCGCCGCGACCGGCGGCCTTTCATATCCATCGACCGGTTCTACCGGAGACGGATATGGGTTTGCAGAAAAGACGGGTCACAGAATAACGGAAACCAGGCCGGCGTTGGTTCCTTTCGAAACGAAAGAGGATTTTGTAAAGGACCTGCAGGGGCTTTCGCTTCGCAATGTTACACTGACATTGAAAAATGGCAAAAAGACTGTTTATGAAGGCTTCGGAGAACTGCTGTTCACGCATTTTGGCGTTAGCGGACCGCTTGTGATAAGCGCCAGCTCATATGCGGCAGCCGTTTTAAAGGATACTTCACTGCAGGCACATATAGATCTTAAACCGGCCCTTGACTTTGAACAGCTGGATAACAGGCTCGTAAGAGAATTCGATTCGGGAAAGAACAAATACTTCAGAAATATACTGTCAGGCCTTCTTCCCTCGAAAATGATACCGGTCATGATAAGGAGGACAGGCATTCCGGAAGACCGAAGCGTCAATTCGCTTACCAGAGAGGACAGAAAAAGATTAGCGGAATCGCTTAAGGATTTTTCATTCACCGTGACAGGTACGCGAGGGTACAATGAAGCGGTCATCACACAGGGCGGAATAAGTGTGAGAGATATCGATCCTAAAACGATGGAGAGCAAACTGGTAAAGAACCTGTATTTTATCGGGGAAGTGCTGGATGTGGATGCGCTGACCGGAGGATATAATCTGCAGATAGCCTGGGCAACGGCATATGCGGCCGCAAAGAGCATCGCAGAGAAAGCGGCACAGTGATTTAATAACAGAAATAACTGGCAGCTCATGCAGTACAGACAGAGAGGAGAATTATGGGATTTCAGATAGCTATAGACGGGCCTGCGGGCGCCGGAAAGAGTACGATAGCCAAGATAGTTGCTGAAAGGCTGGGATTTACTTATATGGATACCGGTGCTATGTACAGGGCAATGGGGCTGCTTTTTGATGCTCAGGAGAAATTCCCGGAGACCGAAGAAGAGATACAGGAAGCCTGCAACAAGGCTGATGTATCGATCAAATACATAGACGGTTCACAGCATGTGTTCCTTTGCGGGGAAGATGTCACTTCAAAGATCCGCACTGAAAAAGCCGGAAATACAGCTTCCAAAGTGAGCACTTACGGCCCGGTCAGAAAGAAACTTGTGGAAATGCAGCAGGCTCTTTCGGCATCGGAAAATGTAGTCATGGACGGACGGGATATAGGCACGGTCGTTCTGCCGCATGCCGATCTGAAAATATTTATGGAAGCAGACGTCCGCGTCAGGGCGGAAAGAAGATATAAACAGCTCCTTGAGAAAGGCGTGAATTCCGATATTGAGGTCATTATAAAAGACCTGAAAGATCGTGACTACCAGGATAAAAACAGGGCGATCTCTCCGCTTAAACAGGCTGACGACGCTGTGCTTATCGATACCTCCGATATGAATATTGAAGAAGTAGTGGAAGCCATAATGGAACTCTACAGGAAAGTTATTGAAAAATGAAAGTTACGGTCGCTTCTTCCGCGGGATTCTGTTTCGGAGTGCAAAGAGCTCTGGACACGGTCTACGGGCAGATAAGTCTGGGAAAAAAGAATATATATACATACGGACCGATAATCCATAACGCACATGTGGTAAACGACCTTAAGGAAAAAGGGGTGAAGGTCCTTCAAAGCCGCGAGGAGTTGGACGCGCTTGAAAGCGGGACAGTCATAATCAGATCTCACGGCGTTCCGAAAGAAGTGATGGAAAGTCTCAAAAGAGACGGGATAGAAGTAGTTGACGCTACATGCCCCTTTGTAAAAAAGATACATCGTTTCGCTGAAAAAGCCTCGGATGAAGGCAGACATGTAATTATCATCGGCGACCCGGGACATCCTGAGGTCCAGGGAATAGCAGGCTGGTGCAAGAGCTTTACGGTCGTAAACAGCAGGGATGAAATTGATCGATTAAAGGGAAATATTCCGCCTAAAGTGACAGTTGTCGCACAGACGACATATAATTGTACAGATTTTAAAGAATTTGTTGATTTTTTGAAATTTTTAGTTTATGATATTTCAGTCGCGAATACTATCTGCAATGCAACCACCGAACGGCAGATGGAAGCTCGCGGCTTGGCACAATCGGTAGATGCTATGATTGTCATAGGCGACATACATAGTTCAAACACGCAAAAGTTGTATGAGATATGTAAA